>JBKECM010000163.1:0-27978 GCA_047974615.1 Lachnospirales bacterium | reverse complement strand
CTGATAAAGGATAGAAAAAAATATTACTGCACAAAAATTACGCTCGACTTGATGATTTGCTTTGCAAATCATCTTGCATGTCGCATAAAATTAGCACTCGTTCCTCGCTGATTTTATGCTATCTCACTATTTTCGTGCCATTATTATTAGTAATATTTTTTTCTTTTTTGACTTTTTCAGCACCCTCGGTTTATAGTAGAAACTTTAGAGGTGGATTTATGATTAAAAAGCCAAATGAAACAATAAAATTATGGACTAGACAAAATAAAAATATTTTAAATGACCTTGAAAAAAATGGCGTTTATAAAGTTAAAGAAGAATATATTTCAAACAAAATGGACACAATTTTTAATTTTTATATAGAAAGATATGAATGGTACACTAAAAGAGCAAGTAAAGTTGTGCCTATGCCAGAAGGTGCATTGTATCCTATATGGCTATCTACAACATCAGATATTATGCTTCAACTTACGGAAGATACAGTTATACTTGAACTAGAATTAGATAAAAATAAAGTAGTATTTACCGATATGAATAAATGGGGCTATGTAATTAACTATTTTTATTTACCTTTAGATTTAGAAGATGAAGCAAAACATAATAAAGAACTTAAAAAACTTGCTATTGGAGATGAAACTGCCTTAATTATGGGTGATAAGGGAAACTTTTATCCACTCCTAAAAAATAAAGTAATTAAAAGTTGGGATAGATTATTTGAACCTCCGAAAGAAATTACAGCAGAAGTGCAAGCTACTTTATGGGAAATAAAAAAAGAATGGATTAGGAATATAATAAAGTAAATAGGATAATTATCATATTCAAAAAATCTTATATTTTTTCTATCTTTTTTAGTTCCTTTGTAAAAAAAGGAGTTTATTTATGGAATGCGAGAAAATAAAATTATACACTGCTCAAAGCAAAAAAGTTATAGATACTTTAAAAGATAATGGTGTTTATTATGTAAAAAAGCAATATATTTTACAAAAATATGGAGGTGAGGCTAGTATTTTTTTAGAAGCCTATAATTGGTTTACTAAAAATGCTGTTTCTATTATACCGAAACCTTTTGAAGCAGAATATCCTATATGGCTTTTTACTGACATAAACTTTGTGGAGAGATATGAAGATTGTGTTGTAGTTGAACTTGAAGTAGAACTTGAAAATGTTATACTATTTGAAGATTACAAATGGAACAAAATTCAAAATTTATCTTATATTCCTCTTGATGATGCAGACTATTTAGAATATAACAAAATTTTACAAAAACAAGGCATCAAAAATGAAGTAGATGTTTACTTGACTAACTTTTATCCTCTTTTGAAAAATAAGGTGCGTAAAAGTTGGGAAAGACTTTTTGAAGGTGAAAGAGATCTTTCAAAACAAAAAAGAGCAGCACTATGGCAAATTAAAGGTGAATGGATATTGTCGGTTGATGGAGAAAAATGGTAAACTTATTTATTATTGTTAAAAACAAAATAATTACATAGTCCAAGTATATAAAAAAAGAGTAAGAATTTTTTAAATTTTTACTCTTTTTTTACTTGATTGGAGCTTATGGAAATATTGCCTAATATTTATTTATAAACTGGATTAATCATAGCCCAAGTTCTTTTTTCTGTAGTATCTGAATAATATTTAATTTTTAAGTTTACTACATCTTCAATATCTAACATTACGTGTAAAGGTTCTGTTTCATCAGAATATAGGTTATCTATTGTATGTAATAATTTGTCATCACCCCATATTTCAATAGCTCCATCTTCTGTTATTTCTTGAACAGATTTGCCTTTATTATCTTTACCCATAACTATAGTAAACTCAAATGTGTCATAGTGTCCAGCAGGTCGGAATACAGCTTCTTCTGTGTCTATAGGCCCTGTTGAAAATATAAATCCATCTGTATATTTTGTATCTAAAATTGAAGTAAAAGTATCTGTAATTTCTCTAAAAGAGTAAGAGTCGTGATAATCTTTTGTCCAAACATCTGTTTTTGTCAAAGAAAGACCGTCAGCTAAAGCTCCTGAGCCAAGTTTAACAGTATTGGTTTTGCCGTCCCAACCTACATCAAGTCCTAAAGCATCTGCAACGTTACGTACAGGTAAATATGTTGTTCCATCAACGATGAAAGGCTCAACTACAGTACCTTCTTGATCTTTAAGTACAAGTTCTTCTCCATTTAACTCTACTTTAATGTTACTGTAATAGGCTTTCAGCATAACTTCCCCAGTTTTTGCAAAAATAGTTGTTGTAAGTAAAGTTGTGCAAATAGCAGTTGAAATAATTACTTTTGTTGTTTTTTTCATTTTAATTCCTCCTGTTTTTGCCAAAAGTTTTTTGGCTTAAAATATTTTTAGCTTTTTTAGAGCATCATTGCAAAAGTAATGATGACAGTTTCTGATTTAATTATAGATATTTTATCATATTTTGTCAATGCAAAGTTGTTTAAAGCAAAAAAGCGTATGTAAAGTAAAAATAATACTTTACATACACTTTCTATATTTATGTACTTTTAAAAAAAATACTGAATATTCCAAAAAAAAGAGCACATAAAAAAGATAAAAGGGCATATATACCATATTTGCTATATTGAAATAGTTCTCCTTTTACTAAAAAAATAACTAAAAAGAAAAAGGATAATATAAGTAATATAGCAAAAATTATTGTAAGTAAAAGCTTAATACTACTATCATTTTCTTTATTATATATTTCAGTGCTTGAATTTGCTTTTGATCTTAGATTTATAGTTTGCTTAGCTCCACAAGTGCTACATATTTTTGTACTTAAAAAAACCTTAGAGCCACATTTTTGGCAATATTTTTTACCTTCAAGTGTAGGTTTAAAGCATTCTTTGCATATTGTTGATGTTGTATCATTTTCTGTACCACAATATTTACAATACATATTATTCCTCAAATTACTTTCTTATTAGACAATTTACGTTAATAATATTGTCTATTGCTACTATTTATACTTATATAGATTATTTTATCACAAAACTAAAAATATTACAATATGTATATAAATTACTTATGTAGGCAAAATAATTTGGAGGTGTAAAATGTCAAAAGAAATCGATTATGTACAGCTAGGACTTAAAATTAAAGAAATACGTAAAAGTAAATCAATTACCCAAAGTCAACTTGCAGAAATGGTTGATGTTAACCCTTCTCATATTTCAAATATGGAAAATGCATATACTAAAGTGTCTTTAAGTGTTTTAGTTTCTGTTGCAAATGCTCTTGAAACGAGTGTTGATTATATTTTATATGGAAACTATAGTAATACAAAAAATATAATTGAAAAAGAAATTTTATTTACTATAAAAGAACTTGATGAAAAGACAAAAGAAAAGGTTTTAAAAATTATTGAGGTGATAAAAAATAATTAGCAAAAAAATAAAAGCAATAAGAAACTTTAATATATTTTCTTATTGCTTTTATTTTACAAATTATTTTTTAATCTATTTGATATATATTGTAGTCCTTCAAGGGCAATGTCTATATCATTTTGCGTATTAAAACTTGATATGCTAAATCTAACCATACCTTGTTTTTTTGTTCCAAAATGCTCGTGTAGAAGTGGGGCACAATGGTATCCATGACGTGTTGCTACATCAAATTTATCATATAATATGTCTGAAACATCAATAGAGCTTGCACGACTAAAGTTTAAAGAAATAGCCGGTGTATAGCCATATTTGAATTCCTCATATATAACTATACCTGAAATTTTACTTGCTTCCTCGTATAGGTTTTTTGCCAAATTATATGTATGGTTATATAGCTTTTCACGACCAACCTCATTTATATATTTTATACCACCACTAAGTCCATATATGCCTACTACATTTGCTGTGCCTGCATCAAAGCTGTCGGGATATAAAGTTTCTTCTATATTTTTATTAAAGGTGTCTATGCCGTTTCCACCGAACAATAAGGATTTAAATGAGTTTTTCGCTAAAAAGTCTTTTGATAAAATTATTCCTCCTGTGCCTGTTGGCCCATAAAGGCTTTTATGTCCTGTAAAACATAAAATATCTACTCCTAGTTTATCTATATCACAGTCAAGTAAGCCGGCAGATTGTGCAGTATCTAAAATAAATGTAATGTTATGCTCTTTACAAATAAGTGCTAGGTCTGATATAGGTAAACTTTTTCCGATAACATTACTTGCGTGCGTACATATAAAGGTACGTGTTTTTGATGTTATAGCTTCCTTAAAGTTTTTTAAAATATTTTCATCACTACAAAAGGCATTAATATATGTAATGTCGCAACCTATATGAGATAAAGGTCGTAAAACAGAGTTATGCTCTGCATTTGTTGTTATGATATGATCATCTTTTGTACATACATTATATACGGCATAGTTTAGTGCCATTGTTGCATTTTGTGTAAATATAATATTTGAAGGTTCACAATTAAAAAATTTTGAAAGTAAGTTTCGAGTTTCAAATATAGCCATTCCACTTTCATAAGAAGATTTATAAAAACCACGATTAGGATTTGTAAACTCTTCAAGAGCTTTATTCATATTTTGTTTTACATAAATAGGTCTTTTTAAAGACGTAGATGCATTATCAAGATATATCAAAAAACTTACCTCCAAATTTATATTAATATATAGTTTTACGTAACTCTTGTATTTCTTTGCTTTCTAAATATTCATCGTATGTCATCATTCTATCTATTACGCCTTTTGGACCGATTTCTATTATACGGTTTGCTATAGTTTGTATAAATTGATGGTCATGTGATGTGAATAAAACTGTACAAGTAGTATCAATCATACCGTTATTTAAAGCTGTAATACTTTCAAGGTCAAGGTGGTTTGTAGGTTCATCAAGTAATATTACATTTGCACCACTTAACATCATCTTTGATAACATACAACGTACTTTTTCACCACCAGATAAAACATTTGCTTTCTTTAAACTGTCTTCGCCTGTAAATAACATTCTTCCTAAAAATGAACGTACAAATGTTTCTGTTTTATCTTCAGAATATTGACGTAACCAGTCTACAAGGTTTAAGTCTACGTTAAAAAAGTCGTTGTTGTCTTTTGGAAAATAACTATTTGTTATAGTTACACCCCATTTATATGAACCACTTGTTGCCTCAAGTTCTCCCATTACTGTTTTAAATAAAGCAGTTTTTGCTAAAGTATTAGGACCAACAAAAGCAATTTTGTCGTTAGGTCTTACAACTAAATCTAAGTTGTTTAAAACTTGCTCACCTTCATAGTTTACTGTTAAACCTTCAATATTTAAAACTTCGTTTCCTACTTCACGATTTTGTTTAAATGAAACAAAAGGATAACGTCTTGAAGATGGTTTAATATCATCTAAATTTATTTTATCAAGTAATTTTTTACGAGATGTTGCTTGTTTAGATTTTGATGCGATTGCAGAGAAACGTCTGATGAAGTCCATCATTTCCTTTGCTTTTGCTTCGTTTTTCTTGTTTTCGTCTTTCATTTGTCTAAGTGCTAACTGTGAAGACTCATACCAAAAATCATAGTTACCAAGGTATAATTGAATTTTACCAAAGTCTATATCTGCTATATGTGTACAAACTTGATTTAAAAAGTGACGGTCATGGGATACTATAATAACAGTATTTTGGAAATCTGCTAAAAAGTCTTCAAGCCATGCTATAGCTTCTATATCAAGATGGTTTGTAGGTTCGTCAAGAAGTAAGATGTCTGGGTTGCCAAATAAAGCTTGTGCTAAAAGTACCTTTACTTTTTGAATCTCGTCAAGCTCACTCATTTTTTTATAGTGGCTATCTGTTCCAACGCCTAAGTTGTTAAGTAACATTTCTATGTCGCTTTCTGCGTTCCAACCATCAAGCTCTGCAAACTCGGATTCAAGTTCTCCTAGCTTTATACCGTCTTCATCGGTAAAATCTTCTAAAGCATATAACTTTTCTTTTTCTTTCATTATTGAAAAAAGACGCTCGTGTCCCATAAGAACTGTATCAAGTACTACTTCTTCATCAAAAACAAAGTGGTCTTGTCGTAAAACTGCCATTCTTTTTTTCGATGCAATAGCAACTTCACCTTTTGAAGCTTCTATATCTCCTGCTAAAACCTTTAAAAATGTAGATTTACCGGCACCGTTTGCACCTATAAGTCCATAGCAATTACCTTCTGTAAACTGAATATTTACATTTTCAAATAAAGGTTTTTTACCAAATTGTACTGTTAAGTTATTTACACTAATCATTATTTATAACTCCTTAATTAAATCATTTCCTTATGGTGATGTCACCATATATATAATCATAATATACACTACATAATATTTAAAGTCAAATTTATTGTATCTCTTTTAAAAGCAAGTCATAACATTGATAAAAACGTTCTTCTACAGGTTTTGCAACAATACCTTCTTTTATCATATTTTCAAATTCTAATAAAGTTACTAATTTACAATCAGATGTTTCTTCTTCTTGAAGTACGATTTTGCTTAAATCTACTTCTTTTTTTAAAGTATAAATATCAAAAAAAGCATTTTCTTCTTTAGTTTCATAAATTTTTTTAAATTCATCTTTATGTGCCACTATACCTGTTTCCTCAAATAGTTCACGTACTGCGCCATCTAAGCTTGATTCATCTTTTAGAACAGAACCTGCTGTATTTTCCCAAAGGTTTGGGTAGCAGTCTTTAGGTTTTTTATCTGAACGTAAAGTAATGAAAAGTTTGCCAGATGGCGTAATTACCCATATTCCAACAGCTAAAATATATTCACCTTTTTTAATAGGTGTACCACGAACGTTTATTTTTTCCAATAAATTTCTATTTTCATCAAATAAATTTCTAAGCTCCATAAATAATACAGCCTTTCTATTTATAGTTTTTACTTAAGGCAACATAATGTTTTGCGTGGGTGAGATTATCTTCTGAAAAATCTTTCTCCTTTACAACCTTTGCAGGTGAGCCTAAAACTAAACTATTTTTTGGTATAATAGTGCCACTTGTAACAAGGGCATTTGCACCTACTAAAGAACCATAACCGATTACGGCACCATCTAAAATAGTTGCTCCCATACCTATTAAACAGTTATCTTCTATAGTGCAACCATGTAAAATAGCATTATGCCCAACAGTTACGTTTTTACCAATAGTTGTAGGCTGGTTTTGACTTACGTGTATTGTGCAATTTTCTTGTATGTTTGTGTTTTCATCTATGGAGATATAGCTCTCATCTCCACGTATTACAGCATTGTACCATATGTTAACGTTATCTTTTATAGTAACATCACCTATAAGTTTCGCTCCTTCACCTATAAAAGTTGTATCAAAATCTAGTTTAGGTGTTTTGTCCAAAAATTTAATTAACATAAGTACCCCCATATTTTTTTATTGTTCTTCTATAGATTTTTTAAAATATTCTTGAGCGTTTATTGTATCTTCAATAAACGCTTTTTTTCTAAAGAGGTTAACATATAGTTTAAGCAAAAAAGTAAGTTCATAAGTAACGTTTGTAGTCCATAAAGTGCTACCACCTTTTGCCTCAAATATATTTTCTTGTATTGTTGTACTTTTACCTAAAGTTTTTTTAAAAACTATTTTTTGTGGTAAAGAGGATTCTATTACTTCTTGCTCCTCCATATAAAGTTTGTTGCCAAAATTGTAAGTGAAACGCATAATGCTACCTACTTCTCCAAAGTTGCCTTTTGTTATTTCGCAACTATGAATATTTTTTGTAACTTTTTTATAAAAATCAACATCTATAAATTTTGAAGTAACAAAAGTTAAATTACTATTTATTTCTACAGTATTATTTATTTTCATTGTATCTCCTTATCTTGCCTTACGTAAGGCACCTGATTTTGCCAAGGCTGTTATAATAACTGGGGTTATAATAGCAGCTAAAGCTATTTCTACTATACCATTTACAGATATTACTATCTTGAAAATTGATAAAATATTTTCTCCAAAGTTAAACATATTATCTTGTCCCCAAAGGGCAATAGCTGTTATAACTAAAGCTGTATGAATAATAGTTAAACAAACTGCAAAAACACTTGTTATTTTAGGGTTTTTATAAATTTTATCTATAAATAAATCTCCGGATAGTCCTGCAAGGAAACCTACTAAGGCACGAGGCAGTACGGATATTCTCGGATCAAGGAAAATTAGAGCTTCTGGAGTCATAGATGTGTAAGCCTTTATTAGGTTGCTTATACCCCATACTAATCCTAAGATTAAACCCTCTTTTTTACCTAAAATCATAGAGCCTATAATTACGGGTATATGAATTGTAGTAATTGATATAAAGCCATAACTTATGTAACCTGTGTATGGCACGAAGGTCATAAGTATAATGATACTTGCCATTAGGCTCATTAGAGTAAGTTTTTTTGTTTTCGTATTCATAAAACCTCCAAAAATCTTATAATATAGAAACAATTATATCATAGTAAAATATAAAAATCAAAGTATTTTAAGTAAAAATTTAAGTAGCAATAGCTTCGTTGTTAATAAAATTTTTATATAAAATCTTGTGATGGCGAAATTTGACAATGTGGCTTTTAAATTTATTTTATTAATATTAAAAAAAGTCTAATAAAATATTAGACTTTTATAAAATTTATTTTCTTTGTGTAATTAACTGTATAAGAGAAGGTATTGTATAATTGTTTGCAACAGTTATAGTATTAATAGTTATTTCATCTACTATTTCAAAATATTCATAGGACAAACATATAACTTCATCTGTTTCGTTGTTCGCATAAATATAGTATACATTTTCATTTTAAAATAGAGTTAATGCATAAAAAAAGTCTAGTGCAAGACTAGACTTTTAAGACGGAGAAAGAGGGATTTGAACCCTCGCGCCGCGTTAACGACCTATACCCTTAGCAGGGGCACCTCTTCAGCCACTTGAGTACTTCTCCATAAGCTTAAGCTTTCATTTTATTAAATTACTATGCTAGTATATAACAAATATTTATCTTTGTCAATGACTTTTTAAAAAATAAGTATATATTTTTATAAATACAATTATTGTAAAATAAAAAAGAACACAAGACAGTGTTCTTTAGGAAAATAGCGGAGGCAGGACTTGAACCTTGGACCGACCGGTTCATGAGCCCAAGGGCGAATAAAGAAGGAAAGTAGGGTAAATAAAAATAAAGTAAATAAAAAAGAACACAAGACAGTGTTCTTTAGGAAAATAGCGGAGGCAGGACTTGAACCTACGACCTTCGGGTTATGAGCCCGACGAGCTGCCAACTGCTCCACTCCGCGTCATCAAAAGTTAATACTCTTTTAGTATATAACAAATTTAAAGCTTTGTCAATAGTTTTTATTAAAAAATTATTTTGTTATACATTAAGCCTAAAAATACGTTGTTATATTGTTTTAAAAGGAAAACTATTAATAGTCATATTTTGTAGCATATTATATGGTAACATTGAAAAATTCAAGAAATGGCACATTGTAAAAGAAAAAATCAAATTTTCATACTTTTGACAAAGGCATAAAATGGCAGAAACACGCTGTTATGCGTTGTCGAAGCTTTCTTGAACTATTTAAAATTTAAAAGAAAATTAAATCAAGCGAGTTTTTAGAGGTCACCTTTAATATTTTTTATATAAGAAATTAAAATATTTTACATAAACTTTACAAACAACACTTATTAACTTTACAAAGAGAATGTAAAATGTAATTGTAAAAAAAGAAAATAAAAGGAGATATGAAAAATGAAAAAAATATTTAGCTCACTTTTAATCGGTACAATGATAATTACAATGGCAAGTTGTAGTTCGAATAGTGATGGAGATACTTCTACAAATGCAGATGGAAGTTCAGGTTCAACAGAAATAACTGTTATATCAAGAGAAGATGGAAGTGGAACACGTGGAGCATTTATAGAATTATTTGGTATTTTAGAAAAAGATAATGAAGGTAGCGAAATAGATAATACATATGAAGAAGCTATTTTTGTAAATTCAACGAGTACAGTTATTACAAATGTAAGTAGTGATGAAAATGCTATAGGATATATTTCACTAGGTTCTTTGAATGACACTGTAACTGCTCTACCGGTTGACGGTACAGAAGCTACTGCAGAAAATATAAAAGAAGGTACCTATAATGTGTTTCGTGAATTTAATATCGTATATGGCGAAAGTTTAAGCGAATTAGGTAATGATTTTTTAACCTTCATTTATTCTAAAGAAGGTCAAGAAGTTGTTGGTCAATCATATATACCTTTTAATGAACAAGGCGAAAGCTATGAAGCGAAGCAAATAGAAGGTAAGCTAGTTATTTCAGGCTCTACATCAGTTGCACCTCTTATTGAAAAAATCGTAGAAGCTTATAAAGAACAAAACTCTCTTGCTACTATTGAAATTCAACCAAACGGTAGTTCAGCAGGTGTTAATGATGCTATAAACGGTGTGTCAGATATAGGAATGGCGAGTAGAAGTCTAAAAGAAGATGAACTAGTACAAATAAATGGTTCTATTATAGCTTATGACGGTTTAGCTATAATCGTTAACAATGAAAATAACTTTGTTACAGGTTTAAGTTCAGAACAAGTTAAAAACATATTTACAGGAGAAACTAATATATGGGAAGATTTACAATAAAAAATTCATGTACAAAAGAAAAAATAGCTGAATATGTGTTTTTATTGATGGCATCTATTTCAATATTAGCAATTTTAGTGATTTGCCTATTTTTACTAAAGGACGGCTTGCCGGGTATATTAGAAATAGGTCCTATAAACTTTTTATTTGGCTCAAGTTGGAAACCTAGCAACATACCAGCAGAATTTGGAATACTACCTATGATTTTAGGCTCAATATATGTAACTTTAGGTGCACTAATTATTGGTGTGCCTATAGGCATTTTAACTGCTATTTTTATGGCAAAGTTTTGTCCTAGTAAAATAAAAAGTCAGGTGAAGTCTATAATATCAATATTATCAGGTATACCTTCTGTTGTGTACGGTTTTTTTGGTATGGTAGTAATAGTACCTATGATAAGAGAATATTTTCCCGGAAATGGAAACAGTATGCTTACAGCATCAATTTTACTTGGTATTATGATTTTGCCTACTATAATAGAACTTAGCACAAGTGCTATAGATGCAGTACCTACAAGTTACTATGAAGGTGCTTTAGCTCTTGGTGCAACCCACGAAGAATCTACATTTTTTGTTGTTGTACCTGCTGCTTATTCAGGCATTATGGCTTCAATAGTATTAGGTATGGGACGTGCCATAGGTGAAACAATGGCTGTAGTTATGGTTGCAGGTAACCAAACTATTTTGAGAGCACCATGGGAAATTTTTAAGGGTACTCGAACTTTAACTTCAAACATAATTATGGAAATGGGATATGCTTCAGGGTTGCATAGTGATGCTTTAATATCTACTGGTTTAATATTATTTATATTTATACTTGTTATAAATATGTCTTTTAATGTTATAAAAAGGAGGTTAAAACAATGAGATCGAAAATATTAAAAGTTTTAGCCTACTTAGGTGCAAGCATTACTATAGCTATATTATCTTTTATTGTTATATATATTATAATAAAAGGTGTGCCTTACTTAACACCTTCCTTGTTTGCTTTAGAATATAATAGCGAAAATGTATCTATGTTTCCAGCTATTATAACAACGTTGTTAATGATTATTTTTTCATTACTTTTAGCGTTGCCTTTAGGTATCGGAACAGCTATATATCTTGTGGAATATGCGACAAAAAATAACAAGCTTGTTCCGGCTATACGTCTTGCAACAGAAACTCTAGCAGGTATACCTTCTATTATCTTTGGTTTATTTGGTCGCATATTTTTTGTTATAACTTTAGGTTTAAGTTTCTCCTTTATATCAGGAGTGTTAACTTTAACTATAATGATATTACCACTTATAATTCGTTCTTCTGAAGAAGCACTTTTAGCAGTTAACGATTCTTTAAGGGAGGGGAGTTTTGGTCTAGGAGCAGGAAAACTTAGAACTTCATATAAAATTGTTTTACCAAGTGCAAGTGCCGGTATTTTATCAGGCGTAATTTTAGCTATAGGTAGAATAGTAGGTGAGTCAGCAGCACTTATATTTACGGCAGGTGCAGTTGCACAAATACCGGGTATGTCTGAAACTGGTAGTTTGTTTTCCGATAGTGCGAGGACTTTAGCTGTACATATGTATTACCTATCAACAGAAGGTTTGCATATAAACGAAAGCTATGCTACTGCTTTTATATTATTGATTATTGTTGTAGTAATTAATATATTTGCGAACTTCATACAGAAAAAAGCTGCACTAAAAACAAGATAGAAGAGGTGTAATATGGACAAAATTATTGTTGAGAATATAAATTTATGGTATGATAAATTTAAAGCGTTAAATGATATAAACATAAATATAAAAGAAAAAAATATAACTGCCTTTATAGGCCCTTCCGGTTGTGGTAAATCTACATTGCTTAAATCTATTAACAGAATGAATGATTTAGTAGAAGGTTGCAAAATTGAAGGCAAAATACTTTTAGATAAAGAAAATATTTTTGATACAAAAGATGTAAATCTTTTACGAAAAAGAATAGGTATGGTTTTTCAAAAACCTAATCCTTTTCCAATGAGTATATATGATAATATAGCTTATGGCCCACGTACACACGGCATAAAATCAAAAATACAACTTGATGAAATAATAGAAAAATCTTTAAAAAATGCAGGCTTGTGGGAAGAAACAAAAGATAGACTTAATAAGTCGGCACTTGGTCTTTCAGGAGGGCAACAACAAAGACTTTGTATTGCACGTGCCTTAGCTGTTAATCCTGAAGTTTTACTTATGGACGAACCAACTTCAGCTTTAGATCCTATATCAACAGGTACAATAGAAGATTTAACTATTGAACTGAAAGAAAATTATACTATTGTTATGGTTACACATAATATGCAACAAGCAACAAGAATATCTGATGATACTGCATTTTTTTTACATGGTGAGATTATTGAATTTGATAAAACAGAAAAAATATTTTCAAACCCACAAAATCAAAAAACAGAAGACTATATTACAGGGCGATTTGGTTAAGAGGAGATAATTATGAGAAAAAATTTTGATTTAAAGTTAGAAAATTTAAAAAATATGGTAATAGAAATGGGTACTTTGCTTATTGATTCTATAGATTTTACTATAGATATGGTAATAAAAAAAGATTTAACCTTACTTGCAAAAATAAAAGAGTACGAGGAGTTAGGTGACACTAAGGAACGAGAAATAGAACGTTATTGTTTATCTTTAATAGCTTCACAACACCCTGTAGCAAAAGACTTACGTTTTATATCTTCCTCTCTTAAGATGATAACAGATATGGAACGTATAAGCGACCAAGCTCTTGATATTGCAGAAATATCTTTATATTTAGAAAATTATAAAGAAGAAAAGATTTTAAATAAAATTGAAAAGATGGCAGTGGCAACTAAGTATATGATAAGTAAAAGTATAGAAGCTTTTATAAAAGAGGATATATCTTTAGCTACAGAAGTTATAAAGTATGATGATGTTGTTGATAGTTTGTTTCACGGTGTGAAAAAAGATATTTTAGATAAAATAGCAGAAGGCAACAACGGTCAAGAAGAAATTTTAGATTTACTTATGATTTCAAAATATTTTGAAAGAATAGGAGATCATGCAACAAATATATCAGAATGGATAATATTTAATATTTCAGGTGACCATCAATTTCAATCTCAAGTTCAAGATTAAGATTAAGAAGGGTAATTGATATTATGAAGAAGATTTTCATTGTTGAAGATGAAGAAAATATAAGTGATTTAATAAAGTATACTTTGGACAATATCCGAAATGAAAAAGGAGAAAAAGACTATGAAACCTTTGCTTTTGAAAGAGGTGAGCTATTATTAAAAGAGCTTAACAATAATAATATACCAAACCTTTTACTTTTAGATATTATGTTGCCAGAAGAAGACGGACTATCTATCTTAAAAAAAATGAAGGGAAATTCTTTATATGAAAATATACCAGTAATATTATTAACTGCAAAAAATACAGAAGTAGATAAAATAAAAGGTTTAAACCTTGGCGCTGACGACTATGTGACAAAACCTTTTTCTGTTATGGAGCTTACAGCTAGGATAAATGCAATTCTTAGAAGAAATAAAAATGTCTTTGTAACTACAGAAAATCTTTTAACTTATAAAAATATCTCAATAAATACCTTAGAAAGAAAAGTTAAAATTATAGATGACGAAATAATTTTAACCTTAAAGGAATATGAGCTTTTATGCTATTTAGTTAAAAATGCACCTATTGTTTTAACAAGAGAAAAAATCATTGAACAGGTCTGGGGATATGACTATGAAGGCGAAACAAGAACCGTTGATATGCATATTACTACTTTACGTAAAAAGCTAGGTAATGAAGGAAAAGACATTAAAACTATTCGTGGCATAGGGTATAAAATAGGTGATTAAATGAATTTAAGAAAAAGGTTATACAGAAGTTTATATTTTTTAGCTGCCCTATCTATTGTTGCTACAACACTTATTGCTACTTTGTTTTTTTATTTTCAAGTTATAAATAAAGATAAAATGGAACTACAAAATAAAGCAAATATAATAAGTTATGTTGTTAATCATACAGAAAATGCAGAAAAAGAAGCTTATTTATATGATATATCTTTAATAGATAAAAGTATGAGGATAACTTATATAAATACAGAAGGTTATGTAGCATATGACAGTTATGCAAATATAAATACCCTTGAAAACCATAATGACCGACCAGAAGTTATAAATGCAAAAACTAATGGATATGCAGAGGATACAAGATTTTCTTCAAGTATAAATAAAAGCACCTATTATTATGCTGTTTTATTAGATAACGGTTATGTACTTAGATTATCCAAAAATACAGCAGAGTTAGGCTTCTTCTTCCTCAAAAGTGGCTTGCCTATAATACTTGCTTTACTTATTTTTTGCATTTCACTTGCCAACTGGGGTTCAAAAAAAATAGCGAAATTTGTAATGGAGCCTATAAATTCTTTTAACTTTGATGAAATTGAAAACTATGAAAGTGAAATATACTTATATGATGAGCTTTCGCCTTTTATAAGTAAAATACAATATCAAAGAAAGAAAATACTTAGTCAAATAGATAAGATAAATAACCATAAAGAAACAATAGAAAAAATAATAGAAAATATAGATGAGGGGCTTATAATTACAGATAAAAATGCAACGGTGTTATCTTCTAATAAGTATGCAAAAGATTTTTTTAATGAAGGAATACTAGGACAAGATATAAGACGTATAGAACGTACATTTACATTTATAACAAAGGTAAATGAGTCTTTAAAAGGGGTTTCTTCCACTTTAGAAATAGAGAAAAACAACCGAAAATATGTGTTTCATTTTATACCTTCAAAGTCAGAAGAAACAATAAAAGGTACAATAATTTTGATTTTTGATATAACAGAAAAGATATTTTTTGAACAACAAAGAAAAGAGTTTACAGCAAATGTTTCTCACGAACTTAAAACACCTTTAACTGTTATATCAGGTCTATCTGAACTTATGAATAATAATTTAGTACCATCAGAAGATATTAAATCCTTTTCTGAAAAAATATATAAAGAATCTCAAAACCTATTATCCTTAATAGAAGATATAATCAAAATATCTGAGTTTGACGAAAAAAATGTAATTGAAACAAAGTTGAAATTTGATTTTTCAAAGGTTACGAAAACTGTTGGGAATAACTTATATGACTTTAGCAAACAAAATAATATAAAAATTTTTTCTAACATAGATGATAATATATATTTTTTTGGTGTAGAGCGTATGATAGAAGAAGTAATATATAATTTAATAGCTAATGCTATAAAATATAATAAGGAAAATGGCTTTGTGTTTATATCTTTAAGAGAAAAAAATAATAAAATTATTTTTACGGTAGCCGATGATGGCATAGGAATATCTGATGAACAGCAAAAACTAGTATTCCAAAGATTTTATCGTGTAGATAAATCACGTTCTAAAAAAATTAAAGGTACAGGGCTTGGTCTTGCTATCGTAAAACATTCTGTTGAATATCACGAAGGTGTAATAAACTTAGAAAGTGACTTAAACAAAGGTACAAGTATAAATATTTTTTTCTAATCTGTATTAGCAACGTTGCAAATCATAAAATATATTATAAACTTGAAATTAAATAAATTGTATGGTAATATAATTAAAAAACATAGATTAAAAATCTATATTTGGGAGGAAAATATGAAAAAAATATTAGGTACAGTTATTATTGCTGCTATTAGTTTATGTAGCGTGAGTAGTATTTCAAGTTTAAGCAACCCTATAAGTGTTTATGCTAGTACTGATCAGATTAGCGTTGAGGTTGACGGGGAAAGTATTGATTTTTCAAAGTATGGAGCATATCCTAAAATTGTTGATGGTACTACGTATGTTCCTTTAAGAAGCGTTTTTGAAGCTCTGGGTGCAACTGAGATGGAGGATAAAACATCAAATCCATTAGGTCCTAAATTTGCTGATGATCCTAATATGTATATGTTCCAAGCATATGTTGGGGATATGGAAATTAAATTTACTGTTAACATAAAAGAAAGAATGGATCCTTTAACTTTTAATTCATACTATACTGCTGATTATAGTCTAGGTAACTATGGAGGATTGTTTGACTTTTCTGATTTAGATTTACTGTTAGAAGATGGTAGAACATTAATACCTGTTAGAGGGATTAGTGAAGCTTTTGGGTATGACGTATCTTGGGACGGCTCAAGTAGAACAGTTTTAATTGATACATCAAATCCACATGGATTTATGTTTGATGATATAGACCATGATAGAATAAATGAAGAAATTCGAGTACTTCAAAAAGAATTAAATGTTGAAGATCCAAATATACCCGAGTTTGGTTTATATTTTAGAACTTATGAAGACTCAAAAGTATTTTTACAATATCTTAAAGATATAAAAGCAGAACGTGAAAATACTTCTAATACTGTAACAATAGAAGAGGATACTGAAACACCATCTAGTGTGGAAGAACCTATTACAGAAGAACCTATTACAGAAGAACCTATTACAGAAGAACCTGTTATAGAAGAACCTACTTATACAACAGAGGATTATATTCAAGGAGTTTTTGCCGAAGTAAATAGTGAAAGAGAAGCAGTTGGCTTAGATGCTCTAGTTTTAGACAGCAAGATAACAGAAATTGCTCAAATTAAAGCAGAGGATATGGCTAATAACGGATACTTTAGTCATACATCACCTACTTATGGTTCGCCATTTGAAATGCTTGGTGAATTTGGGGTTAGTTATATGACAGCAGGAGAAAATATTGCTGCAGGTCAAGTAGATGCTCAAGATGTAATGGAATCATGGATGAACTCAAAGGGACATAGAGAAAATATTCAAAACAGTAGATTTAAGAATATTGGTATTGGTATGGCAGAAAATTCAAGTGGAACTAAATATTGGGTTCAAATTTTTGTGACATATTAGAATTATTTATGAAATTACTATATTATTATAAATAGATTGGCAAATCTAAGTATAGACTTAGTACAATATAGTCTTTTCGTAGAATTTAAGTAAGATTAAAGATATTAAATACATATAAAGTAAAGTGACTATATTAAAATTGCATTTTAATATAGTCACTTTTATGTTATATTCGGTTTATAAATGGCAACGTGCCCAATGGCATCTTTTTTCGATTTCATGCCATTATCATTAGCAATATTTTTTTCTTTTTTGACTTTTTTAGCACCCTCTGAATTTTGCAATGATGAAAATTATGAAATTTTTGTGAAGATTAACCTTTTTTTGATTATATATGGTATAATATAGATAAAAAATAGGAAATAATGTTAAGGAGTTTTTATGAGGGATAAAAATAAAGGTTTTACACTTATTGAGTTAATTGTAGTCATAGCTATAATAATAATTTTAGCAGCTTTATCTGTTCCAAGAGTTACAAAATATATAGATGAATCACGTGATGCAAAAAGAGCTGCGGATTTTGATGCTGTTAATCTTGCGGCAGTAGCAAGTTTAACAGATTTAAAGATAGGTAATGTAGAAGGAGCATCATATCTTTTTTATAATAAAACTGATATTGATAATTCAGATTTTATATATCCTGGAGGGCTTTCAAGTGATTTTATTTCCCTAGCGTACGAAAATAAAGTTTCTACTGCTATTTATGAAAATATTAACAGTTTGTTACCTAGTGATTTTTACGCAGTTGGGGAGTACACTTACACAGATACAAAGAGAAATGAAAAATATCAAGCATTATTAAATCAAAATGGTCTTAGACGTGTAAATTCTGGTGGATTTTATGGTTCCACAAGGTATGAATGGGGTATGCTTGAGGAGATTGATTATACCGAGTGGTATTATACATCTAGCATAGAGGACGTTTTAACTAATAATTTCTTAGACAGTAGCAATGCTTCTCCCAAAATTGTATATGATGATAAGGATTATAATAGTTGGGAAATTTTATTTTTCTATAAAGAATCTTATGATTTAAGTACTCTTGTTGCAAATAAAGCTTATGCTAAAACTGACCCTTTAATAGTTGTTCTAAATGATGGTTATATGTCTATAAATGGCACACAACCACAAAAAATCATAAATGTTGTAGTGACGGAGAAAATGGATTAATTATGGTGAGCCCTGTATTATATAGGGCTCATTTTTTATATGGCAACGTTGCAAAATGCAATTATGTGAAGATGTCCGAAAAATTACTATTTGTAGTTTGAATTTATTTTGTGAATATTATTTTAGTTTTTTTATAAAAGTGTACTTTTTCAATATATATATTCATAGTATATTGTAATAAGCAATAGGCAACGCCTAAAATATAACATTTTCTTTATAATAATGATGGTCAAGAAGTCTGAACAATACACTAATACTTTAGTGAATTTTAAGAAGAGTTTTGCCGAAGGTAAAACTACTAGCCGTAAATTCAACTTCTAGTGTATATTAAGCAGGCGTAGCTCCTAATTTCTAACCATTAATAGGAAATGTCACATTTTATGGGTGTCTAAGATTTGTTATACAAATCAAGGCATAATTGCATTTTGCAATGGTGCCATATGAAAATATAGGGAGGAAAAGTATGTACCCAAAACTATTATTTCAATTATTCCTTTTATCTAAACCTAAGCATAGTAAAAAACTAAAAGATACTGAATTACCTAAAATAACAACAATAGAAGAAAAGGAAACATATAAAAGCAAAGAAGGAAAAGAACTTTTAAAAGCAAGTTATATATATCCTAAAATATCATATAATGAGTCAGTTACCTTTGAAAATACAGTTAATAATTTTTTTAAAGAAAAACAGGAAGGCTATAAAAAAGAAGAAAAAGATGCATTGATTTCTGCCGAAAATTTATATGAAGAGTTTCCTGACACAAGTCTTTTGCCATATAGTATTAATACTAATTATAACACCACTTTAAATATCGAAAACAATTTAAGTTTTAAGCTATATTATGACTCTTATCTTGGTGGGGCTCATGGCATAGCTTTAGTAAAAGGTGGAACTTTTAACCCAAAGTATAATAGAGCTATGATTTACTATGATTTTTTCATAAAAGATAAAGAAAAGGTAGATAAAACTTTAAACTATCTTATAGAAAAAAATATAGAAGAACAAGGACTAACAGAATATCTTTTTCCCTACGAAAAAGGTAAGTTGCCTTTGCCTGAAGGAGATAGCTTTTATTTGTTGCCTAAAGGAATGGTTTTTATATATAATGTATACGAAATAGCACCTTATAGTGCCGGTACTATTTTTGTAACTTTGGGGTATAATGAGTTATGTGAGATATGGGAGGGATAAATAAGAAAACAAAGGGTTAAAAATCATAGTATATATACAAAAACTTAATTTAATTTTTTTGTTTTATGATAATCTAAACATATAACTTATATTGAAAATATTGCTATTATATGTTAAAATAAAAGAAAATTCATTGAGGTGTATATGCGCAAAAAAATAGAAGAAAGAGAAAGTATATTTTTAAGTAAATACGCAACAAAAAGTATTGATGGTTTACGCAAAAAAGAAGTTCCTGAAGATGAATATAGAACTAGTTTTCAAATAGATAGAGATAAAATATATCACTCTACTGCTTTTAGACGATTAGCTCATAAAACCCAAGTTTTCACCATACCAAAAAATGATCATATTAGAACTAGATTAACCCATACTATGGAAGTTTCGCAAATTGCTCGCTCTATAGCCACAGGTATAGATGCAAATGAAGATTTAACTGAAGCTATAGCTTTAGGTCACGATTTGGGCCATACTGCCTTTGGACATTCAGGTGAATTTGTATTAAATAATATTTTAAAAGACTTTGGAGGCTTTAATCATAGCGAACATTCCGTTAAAGTTGTAGAGTTTTTGGAACGTGAAGGTAAAGGCTTAAATTTAACTATACAAACTATTGATGGTATAAAAAATCATGGAACAAAAAGCGTACCAAACACCATAGAAGGTGAAATCGTAAAATTATCTGATAAAGTTGCTTATGTTAACCATGATTTAGAGGACTCCTTAACCTTAGGTATTATTAAAGAAGATGATTTAAAAAGCTTAAAGCTTAATTATTTAGGCCTTGATAGAAAAGAATATGTAAATATTATTATTAAGAATGTAATAAGTCAATCTCAAAACACACCACATATTAATATAGACAAAGATATATACGACGATATATATAATCTGAGAAGCTTTTTAATAAAAAATGTTTACGAAAGTACTGAAAAAGATGTCGCATATTATAAATCTGAATTTATACTTAAATCATTATTTGAACATTTTATGAAAAATCCTGATGAAATGACAAGCTTTTTTTTCAAAAGATTTGAAGATGAACATATAAAAGAAATAGTTATATGTGACTACTTAGCTAGTATGACTGATAGATATGCTATTACTTTATTTGAAAGTGTTTTTATTCCTAAACCTTGGGAATAAAGAAGATAGGTGAAAATTTGATAGATAAATTTAAAGAAATACATTATAGTTTTTTACTTGAAAAATCAATTTTTATATTACAAGATAATGTTTTACATAGCTTATTTCTAAATACACCACTTTTAAAAGAAGGCGAAAGTTATCCATTACAAGAAGTATTTTCCTATGGCAGTTTAGCTGAAGATATTTTTTCCTTTGATTTTATATCCATAAGAAGTGAAGTTTTAGGTTGCAGTGAAAGCGAATATATTAATAAAAATATTAAGCCGTTACGTTACATTTTAGAAAGCAAAAAAAATATCGTTTTTTATTTTTCAAAAAATATGAGTTCTTTACTAAACTTAATTGTGCTACTTGCTTTCTTTGAAGAAAATGGTTTTAAAAATGATGTAAATCTTGTACTTTTTGATGAGCGTGATGAAGAAGATATTACAATTAGAAAAATTAAACTTGGGGATTTTAGTTATATTTATAAAAACATAATTTTTAGTAAAAATACAACTAAGATGTCTACCTTAAAATGTGACAAAATATTTATTGAAGCATTAGTGTTATATTTACATTACAATATGGAGAATAATGAAATCAAAACTTTTATTAATGAACATATTAATAAAATAAGTGTTGAAGATTTATACCCTTTAGTTTTCGACAAATTTAAAATATATGGCTTTAAAAAATGTCACTTAGAAAAATTAATGAAAAGAAACTTTTAAGAGGTATATAAATGAATTTTAATAAAAAATATTTAATAATTTATTTTTTAATTTCTATGTTACCTATTTTGTATACGACTTTAATTTATTCAAGTATGCCAAGTGAAATACCTACTCACTTTAATTTTATTAATATAGCCGATGGATATGGGGCTAAAAGCAGTATATGGTTTGGAGTTTTTGTTTATTTTATTATAGATATGGCTGTTCTTGGCTTATTATTGTTACAAATAAAAAAGGTTCAAAAGAGTACACAACACCAAAAAATAGATAACAAAATCATTTTATATGTCAATATTTTTATTACATTTATATCTATTGTTTTTGTTTATTCTTCTGCAAACTATAATGAAAAAGAACCTTTTAATATAGGAGCATTTATTTTAATAGGTGGGCTTATTATTACTATTACTGCTATACTTGATTATATTAGGCAAAAAAAACAAAGGGTTAATTAAAATAATTACTCCTTTGTTTTTGCTCTAAGTTTAATATATGAAGGAGCAAGTTTTCTTTTTTCTTCTTCTATTTCTGCATAGTGTTTACGAGTAGTGTTTACGTCTTTATGCCCTAAAACAGAGGCTACAAGATATATATCACCTGATTCGTTATATAGTTTTGTACCATAAGTTGAACGGAGTTTATGAGGTGTGATTTTTTTAAGTGGAGTTGTTACTTTAGCATATTTTTTAACTAAATTTTGAACTGCACGAGGCGTAATTCTTCTATTTTGTAAAGATAAGAAAAATGCGTCTATATGGTCGCTTTCTGGTATTATACTTTTTCTTATTTCTTGATATGTTAATAAAGTTTCTTTTACTTCATCATTAAAATAAATGATTTGTTCATCTCCACCTTTTCTTACAATAAGTACGGAGTTGTTATCAAAATCAAAACTTTTAAGATTTATACCTATAAGCTCAGATATACGCATACCCGTACCTAAAAAAAGTGTTACAATAGCTAGGTCACGTTCTTTAGTTTTGTTATGGTATTCTTGACTTTTTTTAGATAGATTTGTACCATTTTCCACTGTATCAAGCATATTAGATACTTCTTCATTATCAAGACGTATTATTGCTTTTTGTTTTATTTTAGGCATAGTAATAAGTTCCCCAGGGTTACTATCAATTACCCTTTTTTTATAAAAATATTTTAACATTGTTTTTACTGCACTTATTTTGCGAGATAAACCTCTCTCACTATTTGTATATTCTTTTTTATTATCATTATTTGTACGTTCATAATAATTTAAAAAAGATACAAAATTTTCCAAATGGTCAATGTTAATTTTATTTAAGTCGGAAGACGTAAGACTTTTTACTTCCTTATGTAAAAAGTCATCTTCATTATTTACAAGGTAATAAAAAAAGATACCTAAATCATAAGAATAACCTAATCGTGTAGTTACTGCCGTATAGCTTTCTATACCACGAAAAAAAGACACAACAAAAGAAGGCAACTTTTTTTCTTGCTCTCGTAACCGTTGAAAATATGCTTTTGTCTGTTCATCTTTTATGTTTTTTGTATCCATAGATTATCCTTTTTAAATAGTATTAAAATACGTCTTAATTTTAAACCAAAAATATAATTTTGTCAAAGGTAGGAAAAAAATGAGTAATGTTTTTTTAGAAAAAGTAAATATATTTCATAGTACACAAATAAATGAAATATACAACTATAATTTAAGTAGAAATAGATTTTTCCTAGGTGTCGAAGAAAAAAACTTAGACGATACAGTAGCTTTTATAAATACATATTTAGACAGTTTAGCTTATCCTTTTTTTGTACTAAAAAGCCAAAATAAAATATTAGGCTATGGCTACTTATCAAGAATAAGTACTAACAAAATTTTTAAAAACACATGTAACATAGATGTCTTATTAGCAGAAGGTTGTACCGGCTATGGTTTCAAAAAAATTTTGTGTGATGAACTTGAAATTGCCGGTAAGATTTGTGGTATTTCAAAACTTATAATTAATATTTTGGATAAAGATACAAAAAGTATAAGTTTTTATAGAGAACTCGGCTATAATATAGCCGGACGTGTTACAGATGCATGTTATAAAAGAAATAAATATATGTCTTTAGTTATTATGGAAAAGGATATAAGATAGGAGCTTTAATATGGAAGAAAACAAAGATTTTGTACATTTGCACGTTCATAGTGAATATAGTTTACTTGACAGTTCTGCAAAGATAAAAGAACTTATTAGCCAAAGTAAAAATCTTAATATGAAAGCTATAGCTTTAACAGACCATGGTAATATGTTTGGTGTTATAAACTTCTATAGAGAAGCGAAAAAGCAAGGTATAAAACCTATAATAGGGTGCGAAATATACGTTGCAAATAAAAGCTTGTATGAAAAACAACAAGATAGCTATAACTATTATTCTCACCTTGTTGTTTTAGCTGAAACCGAAGAAGGTCTTTCAAACTTAAATAAAATTGTGTCAAAAGGGTACGTTGACGGATATTACTACAGACCGAGAGTTGACGTTGAATTTTTAAGAGAACATAGCAAAGGTCTTATTGCCTTATCTGCTTGTTTAGCAGGGCCATTAAACCGTAAACTTTTAAAATATTCTTATAAAGATGCTGTAGAAGAAGCGAAAATATATAGTGAAATATTTTCAAAAAATCATAATGGTGAACCTTGTTTTTATGTAGAGTTGCAAAATCATGGAATAAAAGAACAACTTGAAACTAATCCCTTATTAATAAAAATTGCTAAAGAGTTAGACTTACCCTTAGTAGCTACAAATGACGTTCACTATGTTTCTGAAAAAGATGTAGAGGCACACGAAGTTTTACTTTGTATTAATACCGGTAAAACTATGTTTGATGATGACCGTTTAGTATACGAAGGTGGTCAGTTTTATCTTAAAAACTATGATGAAATGTACGAACTTTTTTCCTATGTAAATGAGGCTATAGAAAATACCGTAGTAATAAGCAATCGTTGTAACGTAGAAATAACCTTTGGAAACTACAAGTTACCAAAATATGATACACCAAAAGAGTATACAACTTTAGAATATTTTAGATATCTAACAACAGAAGGTGTAAAATTTCATTATGGTGAAATGACAGAAAGCCTTCAAAATAGATTAGATTATGAAATAGATGTTATTAGTAGTATGGGATTTGTAGATTATTTCCTTATAGTATGGGATTTTATAAAGTTTGCAAAAACAAATGGTATAGCAGTTGGGCCGGGACGTGGTTCTGCAGCAGGTAGTATTGTGTCTTACGCCTTAGGTATAACAACTGTTGACCCTTTAAAATATAATTTACTTTTTGAACGTTTTCTTAACCCTGAACGTGTGTCTATGCCCGATATAGATATAGATTTTTGTTATGAACGAAGACGTGAAGTTATCGACTATGTTATAGACAAATACGGAGAAGACTGTGTATCACAAATCATAACTTTTGGTACATTAGGTGCACGTGCAGTTATACGTGATACAGGTCGTGCACTTGGTATGACATATCAAGATGTTGACAGAATAGCAAAAATGATACCTAAAACTTTAGGTATTGACTTAACTGGTGCTTTAAAAGTAAATCCAGATTTAAAAGAAGCCTATGATACAGAAGATGATACAAAAAGACTGATAGATATGGCTTTAAAGCTAGAAGGTTTACCACGTCACTCCTCCACACATGCAGCAGGTGTTCTTATAACAGATAAGCCTATAACCGAATATGTTCCACTGGCTCGAAATGAAGGTGTTATTACTTCTCAATATACTATGGGCACTTTAGAGGAGCTAGGCTTACTAAAAATGGACTTTCTTGGTCTTAGGACTTTAACGGTAATAGACAACTGTGTAAAGCTACTAAAAGAAAGTGGCAAAGTAGCTCAAGATTTTGATATAGATAAAATAGATTTTGATGACCCAAAAGTGTACGAGCTTATAGCTCAAGGAAAAACAGAAGGAGTTTTTCAACTTGAAAGTTCAGGTATGAAATCTTTTATGAAAGAACTAAAAGCTAATTCCTTAGAAGATGTAATAGCTGGTATTTCATTATATCGTCCGGGACCTATGGACTTTATACCAAAATATGTAAAAGGTAAAAACACTTCAGGGGAAATACAGTATACTGACAAAGCTTTAATACCTATATTAAACACTACATATGGTTGTATAATATATCAAGAACAAGTTATGGAAATATTTAGAGTCTTAGCCGGCTATAGTCTTGGCCGTTCAGACCTTGTACGCCGAGCTATGAGTAAAAAAAAGATTGATGTAATGGAACAAGAGCGTGAAATCTTCTTAAATGGTGATGGAAAAGATATTTCCGGCTGTATAGCAAATGGCGTAACAAAAGAAAATGGTAATAAAATCTTTGATGAGATGGCTGAATTTGCAAAGTATGCATTTAATAAATCCCATGCAGCAGGCTATGCTATTGTGGGTTATCAAACTGCATGGCTGAAAACCTATTTTAAAGATGAATTTATGAGTACTCTTATGACATCTGTTATGGGAAGCACTCAAAAAATAGCTGAATATATAGTTGAATGTAAAGCTTGGAATATTAAAATACTCACACCTTGTGTAAATGAATCCTTTGGAGATTTTGTACCTACTAGTGAAGGTATTCGTTTTGGTTTACTTGCTATGAAAAATGTAGGACGTGGCCTTGTAAAAGCTTTAATTGATGAACGTGAAAAAAATGGAAAATTCACCTCAATGACGGACTTTATAACTCGCCTTGAAAGTAAGGAGCTAAATAAACGTGCTTTAGAAAGTTTAATACATGGTGGTGCTTTTGATTCAATAGGTGGTAAAAGAAGTCAATATTTATTTGTATATATGAATATTTTAAGTAGCGTTCAAAACACTCGTAAAAAGAATATAGAAGGTCAACTTAGTCTGTTTGGTGACGATTTTATAGATGATAATATTACAGTAGGTGATGGTCTACCGAAAATAGATGAGTTTGAAAATAGCTTATTGCTTAAAAATGAGAGAGCTATTTTAGGCTTATACTTATCAGGTCACCCACTTAATGACTATATAGATATAATAGAAAAAAAAGTTACGGTTACTTCAAAGGATTTACTATACAATGAGGAGGAGGAATCTCTCCTTGATGGCAAAAAATGCGTTGTTTGTGGTGTAATATCAGCTATAACAACAAAATTCACAAGAAATAATGCTCAAATGGCATTTATTACTATTGAAGACTTATATGGTGAAATAGAAATTATTGTTTTTCCAAAAACTTTTGATGAATATAGATATCTTTTACGTGAGGAAAATCCTATTATAGTAGAAGGTACAGTTAACTTAAAAGATGAAGAAAACGGCAAAGTTTTGTCAAATAAAATAATATCTTGCGATGATGCAAAAAGCCTTTATATTTACATAGATAACAAAAGTGACAAACGTGGTATTTTTAATTGTATAAAAGCAAACTATGGCGTGTCATCGGTTATTATTATAAATAGAGATACTAAAGAAAATACTCTTTTAGAAAAAAAATATAATGTAAACATTAGAGGCGATATAAAGGAAAATTTACTAGAATTTGTTACAAAAGAAGATATAGAAATAAAATAAATAAAAAAATATATTTTTATAAAAGATTTTTGCATACGAAAAAACTTTGCAAATGTATAAGGATAATTTATACTTTTTATGAGGTGATTTTTATGAAAAAAAATTTGAAGTTTTTTACAGTTCATATTTTTGAAAGCAAAAAGATTTTTCGTAATTTTTTTATTATTACATTTATATTTTTTATGCTTTATAATTCTGTAATGACGATTAATGCAATGGAAACTATAGACGATATAGTTTCAGAAGAGTTTTCGGTCTTTGAAAAATATAATAAAGATATAGCCTATGCTGTCTTTTGGAGTAAAAAACTAGATAATGAGCTTTTAATATACGTTGATAATTCAGTTTTACAACTAGTAGGTATACCCTACGAAAAAGAACTTATAGAAAACTTTGTTAGTAACTTAAAAGAAAGTATTTCTATAGATGAAGTTAATGTTTTTGTACATAGAGAAGGTTTTTACATTAAAGATAATATTCCTACTGGTCTAAAATAAATATAATATATATACACTATTATATCTGAATAATTTTCACTTTTTTTTATTTTATGGTGACCTCTAAAAACTCGCTTGATTTAATTTTCTTTTAAATTTTAAATAGTTCAAGAAAGCTTCGACAACGCATAACAGCGTGTTTCTGCTAGGAGAGAGGGTGCTGAAAA
>JBKECM010000155.1:0-1929 GCA_047974615.1 Lachnospirales bacterium | reverse complement strand
TCTATACTATAACATTCACATTTCATAATTTGACTAAACTTTTCACTTATAAATTTTGTATTTCCAGTACCAGAAAAATAAATTACTACCATATCATCACACTCTTTTTTTAATTACCAATTATCTTCTTATTTTCTAAAGTATCAATAGAGGCTAAAACTCTATTTGGATTTTTTAAAACAAATTCTCCATTTTTTGGTATTACATCAAATTCCATATATCCATAAGTTCCATATACAGGTTCAATACTTCCAAAACTTAGTAGTCCAATATCAAATTTAACTTTTATAGAATTATCCTCTACTTCAAAAACATTAACATTACCCATTGTAACATCTTCTAAAGTTTCAGTAGTATAATGTTGTCCTTTAAATATAAGTTGCAGTTTTTGATATGTATTATTAATATCATAGTCCATACTTTCAGCTATTTTAGCTTCAAACTGATCATGAGTAAAACTATTTACACTGTAATCTTCATTTATATTAATTAAATGTATTTCTTCAAAACTAACACCAGTACCAGAACCAACATATAAATCAATAAGTAACTCATATGTACCATCACTATCAAAATCATTGTAATACAATTCTGGTAAAATAAATCTTGGTGTTATATAGCCTAACTCCCCTAACATAATTTTTTTAATTTCACCATTTTTTACTAAAATAAGTTCATCATCATATTTATCTTCGTATAAAAAAATATTATTTTTTGGCAAAGAAGCTAAAAGAGGATAATTATCATTTTCATACTCCTCAACACTAGATACAACTTTATCGTCACTTGAAAAAACAAAGCTTTCTTCTATATCGTATATAACGCTAAATCCATTACCTTTGTTATAAGCATATATTTCTTCATTTTCAACATCGACTAAAAAAGGGTATATAATCGTATTAAACACTGCATATCGACCTACTTGACCTACATACTCAATATTATCAATATCTGATTGGTTAATAGCACCTTTATTACCTATTTCATAAAACAAACTATCATTACCTAAAAGTTCTACTTGAAGCCAACTTTTCAAATCTTCTTCTGATAAACCTGCATTTTCTAAATTATCTTCTTCTTCAACCCAAACTATGCTATTATTTAACTTTGCAACTTCATTGTTTTTATCTACATATCCTACAGTTGCATTAAAACTTTCAGCAATAAAACGCAAAGGTACATATGTACTGCCCTCTAGTATAAAAGGTGCTGCACTAAGTTCAATAACTTCATTACCTTTTTTTACGTTTACATTATTAATAGTTAAAACAACATCATCAATAGTAACTTCTTGTGTATTTTCGTTCCATTTTACTTCTTTACCTAAAGTTTCACTTATAGCCCTAACAGGTACAAAAGTAGTATTATTTTTTATTATACCAATATATGGTATAAATTCGCCATCAACCATAATTATAACTTCATCACTCTTACAGTTTACTGAACCACTATCAAATTTATACAAAAAATCGTCTGTTAAGCCATCTTCTGTTATAATAGCTTGACTATTTAATATAGGTGTAGCAAAATCCTTAGCATAAACAGACTGTGTTAAAGACATAAAAATGCCAAAACAAATAAAATATTTAAAAACTTTTTTCATAGAACCTCCATATATATTTAAAAATTTCACAATGCACTTTAGGAAGAATGTGCTGAAAAGGGTTAGTAAAAAATTATACTACACAAAAATTTGCCTTCGCCATATATTTTTATTACATAAAAATATGCAAATACGCTCTCACTAGAGGGTGCTGATAAAGGATAGAAAAAAATATTACTGCACAAAAATTACGCTCAACTTGATGATTTGCTTTGCAAATCATCTTGCATGTCGCATAAAATTAGCACTCGTTCTTTCGAAGGTGCTGTCAAAAGTTAGAAAAAAATTAATTTAGGAGTTTTTCAATAAGATAATTTCAATTTTTT
>JBKECM010000129.1:0-8658 GCA_047974615.1 Lachnospirales bacterium | reverse complement strand
CTACCTTTACCTACTTTTGTTTATTGTAGTAGACTAGAGGGAAATTCAAACAAC
Organism: Lachnospirales bacterium; assembly: GCA_047974615.1. Lineage (GTDB taxonomy): Bacteria > Bacillota > Clostridia > Lachnospirales > CAMZNU01 > JBKEBX01. The sequence continues at coordinate 8,604 of JBKECM010000129.1, read as the reverse complement.
AAACTATAATAGTAGAAAGCTTTTTTGCCAAGTCTTCGGACAGGGGTTCAACTCCCCTCATCTCCATATGAGTCAAACACGGACTAAGGTTTAAAGTAAATCAAAGTTAAGGTTCGTGGTTTTGCGTACTTCTAAAAATATATTTAACTATTTCAAATTAAAATAGGAGGATAAAATGAACAATAAAATATTAGATTTAATTGAAATTGCTTTAGAAAAAGATTTAGAAACACGAGATTTAAAATTTTGTAATTCAAAAAATATTGATAATTGGGACTCTTTAAGTATAATGAATTTAGTTGTTCTTTTAGAAGAAAATTTTAATATTACATTAACAGATGAAGATATAAATCAAATTATGCAAAGTGGTGAAAATATACCTAGTATCGTTGAAAAAAGGTTAAATAATGGAACTATTTTATACAATGAGTGATATCTTATCAAAATGTAAAGAATACAAATCTTTAAAAATTGATAAAAATAAAAAAATTAATATTGACATTTTAAGATCTTACACTTGTGAATTTTTAGAAAAGTCTCTTTTTGTGGAAGGAGTTGAAAGTAATTTCAATATTCAAACTCAATTTGGAGATTTTAATCAATATTTTCAAGAGGTGTTAGACAATAATTCTTGGTTTTATAAAAATAATTCAGATGTAATTTTACTTACAGTAAATATTGAAGATTATTATCCAAATTTAATAAAAGAGAGTTTGCAAAATGAGTTAACAGATAAAATTATTAGTAATATTGTGAAAACCTTTTCAAATTTAATTGGTGAATTAGTTGAAAATACAAAAAGCATAGTTATGTTTACATCATTCTCTATGCTTTTTTTAGTACCAAACTTTAATTATAATAAACATTCAATGCATGGTTTAGAAAAAATTATTAGTAATATAAATAGAGAATTGATTAATGCTTTTGCTACAGATAGCAGAGTATTTTTTTTAGATACTAATGATATAATTGCTAAAGTAGGTTATTTCAATTACTATGATTTGAAAATGTTAAGTTATGCAAAAAACCCTTATACAACAAATTACTATACACTATTATCAAGACAAATTATTTCTATATTAAATATAATCCATAAACCTAAGAAGAAATGTATAATAGTTGATTTAGATAACACTTTATGGGGTGGAATTGTAGGTGAAGATGGCTATGAAAAGGTAAAACTGGATTTTTATTATAAAAAAATTCAAGAAATACTTTTGTTATACAAAGAAACAGGTATTTTGTTAGCTATCAATAGCAAAAACAACTTTGAAGATGTAGAGGAATTATTCACCAAAAACAATGAAATGATTTTAAAATTTGATGATTTTGCGGTTAAAAAAAAATTGGAACCCAAAATCTGTTAATATAATTGATATTTCAAAAGAGTTAAATATTGGTACAGACAGTTTGATTTTTATTGATAATAATCCTTTTGAATGTGGTCAAGTAAGTTCGATTCTTCCTGAAGTTGATACCTATTGTTTAAATGGCTCACCCACTGAAAATTTATTACTAATTTTAAATATAAAATATATCGACTTTCTAAACTTAACGAGTGAAGATTTGAAAAAATCAGAGAGTTATTTGCTAGAGCAACGAAGAAATGATGAAAAAAATAGCTTTAATGATGTAAATGATTACCTTGCCTCTTTAAATATTAAAATTACAATTACTGAGGTAAATGACAATAATATTGATAGAGTTGTGCAATTAATTAATAAAACGAATCAATTTAATATGACAACTAAAAGATATACAAAACAAGAAGTATTAGATTTGTTATCCAATAATTACACAATTTATTCTTTGGGAGTTTCCGATAAATTTGGAGATTATGGTTTAGTAGGCGTAGCAATCCTGGAAAGACAAAGCAATATATTAAAAATACATAATTTATTATTAGGTTGCAGAGTTTTAAAACGTAAAATAGAACATAATTTTATATCATTTATATATGAAAAATCACTAAGCAATATAAATGAACTACATGGTTATTACGTAGAGAGTGCAAAAAATACGCAAGTGAAAAATTTCTACACTGAATTAGGCTTCAACTATCTCGAAGATCAAAATTGCTTTGTATACAATTTTGAATTTCCAATATTAAAAGACGATTTGAATACATTAACAATTTGATGTTTTTTATTGGTTTTTATTATATCATTTGTTTGTGAGGTTTTAAAGACATCAAAACTTTTACGCTTACCGTTGTCAGAGTTTTATTTAACTAAAAAAACTACAGACTTTTGGAATTCATCTGTAGCTTTTCCTATTATTGGACATATTTTATTTGAAAACTAAATATAAATAAATACATATATTTAGTTAATTATAGTAATTTTTACAACCAATTAAAACACATTCAACTACATTATTTGGACAATAAAAGGCTATTGAATTTTCTTTGGAAATAAAACTACCATAATCTTCTTCTATATTATCAAATAAAATCTTAACAGTATTTAAAGTATTAGGGAAAATAAGCTTTTCGTCAATATATACTTCTGTATCTTCAAAAAACTCTATTGCTTCAAATTTATTATCTTCGTCGTAAAACACATGACAATATTCATAATCATCTGTTGTATTTTTAGAGAATTTATTCTTTTTAAATTCTTTAAAAACATCACCCATCAAGGTTCTTACTTCATTTCTATCTATACCAAATTTAATATTGTTTACTGATTCATTTATTTTTACATTTATAATATTCATTATATATTTCCCTCCGCTTCTAATTGATCTACATATGCTTCCATTTCTGCAATTTCTTCATCGTACTTATCTCCAAATTTATCTCTAATGTCATCAATATCCATTTGTACTGCTTCTCTAAATTTACCGTCCTCTATCAATTTTCTTTGTTTATCACGATATTCTCTAGCTTCTTTAGAGTTACCACAACTTGCTGTTTTTTTATGGTCTTCTTTTTCCATTTTTATTGCTGGTCCGTCATTTCTACTTAAATCAGAAGCACTATCTGCGGGTATGTGATGAACTTCTTTGGTGTCACCTTCACCTTCTTTGAATACTTCTTTGTAACTGCCACCTTTTTTCTCTTTAACTTCTGTATTTTCAGCCTTGCTAACAATATCTTCTAAATTTATCTCACCTAAATTTTCTGGAAATTCAATATTGTTCCATTCGTCTGTACTAGTATCGTATTCTCCTAAAAAGTCCGGAAATTCAACTTCTTTAATTCTAGTATCACTTTCTACAATACTTTCTCCAACTGTTTCCGAAAAAATAATTTCACCTTTTTTTTCATTTTCTTGCTTAATTATTTCATTACTTTCAACACCATTTACTTTTTCAATTGAATTCATTCTTTCCACAAATATTCTTCCTATCTAATCTTATTTATTTCATAAAACTCCCTAAATTGCATGATGTTTTCATGATCCATATTTTTCAAAATATTTAAAACAGATTTTATTATTGAAATTCTTAATGTATCTATTAAATCATAATTGTTAGTGTCTATAATTAAATTATTTTTAATAATATTATTAATCTTTTCATTCGTTTCTTCAACACTATTTTTATTTTGAATACAATCCTTTAAAGTTGTTGCAATTTTTTTACCTTTAAACAAATCATAGGCAATTATGTCTTTTTGTCCATTTTCAAGCCAATTACTAGTAAGCACTTTTATAAGTATATCTTTTGTTTTATCGAATCCATTAAGACTATGTATCCAACCATCAACAATTTCTTTTTCTTTGCTACTTAATGATGATTTTTTATCTTCTAAAAATATATTTGTAAAAAATTTTTCTAAGGTACTGGTAATATCTTCACATTCATATTCAAGTGGACTAATTTTACCGTATTTTTCAAAATTACAAAGTACAGCTTCAACCCAATTATTTTGATAAACTGCAGCAATACCTCTTGGCAATTTAGCAAGTTCAGTAATTTGATTTTCATTTAATGCCATAGACGTGCCAACTAATTTTCTATCAGACTCACTTGGTAGTCTTAGAATTATTTTAGTATTGGTATTTCTTATTACTGACTCGTCTAACAGTTCGGGTGCTTGATCTGCAATAATAAAACCTTGTCCATAAGTACGCATTTCTGCGATAGAGTTTGTTAACATTTCAACAGCTTTACCTTGTAGATTTGCACCTTCAGCTGATTGCGTAGTTGAGGTCCTTCTTAGTAGATTGTGTGCCTCTTCAAGTACGGTAACATGAACTAATGTTTCATTCATTTTATCCAAATGCATACGATATTCTTGTAGTTTCATTACTAAAATACCCATTAACAAAGCCTTTGTTTCGCTTGAACTTGCTCTACTTAAATCTATAATAACATTCTGCTTAAATAACTCCTCATTTGATTGTTCTATCTTAGAACATAAAATCTGCCCATTTATACCATTTGTCAAAGATTGCACCCTTGTAACTAATGCACCTTTGTAGTCACCTTTAGATTCATTTGAAAACATTGAGTTATCTAATATTTCTGGCAGTATTGTTAATATATCATCAAATGTAGGAAAGGCTATTGGTTTACATTTAGAAGAAACTAAATCCCAACCTACTTTTTTATAACTTTTTTCAACTGCATCCTTTAAAATAGCTGGCATTGCCGCATACATTGGCCAACAAGCATTAAAAATTTCAATAAGTCTATCAATATGCTCTAATACATGAATATCACTCGGGAAAGAAAATGGGTTTATACGGAGTAGTTCAGATTTTTTTGTATTAGTTCCATACACTTTACATTCAGCACCAAAAACTTTTTTGTATTCACCCTTTGCTGGTTCTATAACTAAAAAGTTCACCTCTTGATTTCTTAGATTATCCAATAATTGATACACAACATTCGACTTACCTGTCCCAGTCGAACCTGTAACAAAAACATGAGATGCAAAACTATCAACATCAAGACATACTTTGCTTTCTTCTTTTCGTCTCATATGATAAATATTTCCTATATCAATTACTCTTTTATCATATCCTAAGTCATTTTCAAATTTTTGTACTTCACGTCCAAAAGCTGTACTTTCAATTACAGGCAACCCACTAACTGATTTATTAGGAAAATTAAGTGATTTTGCTAATTCCTTACCAGATAAAATTGCCGAAGGGGTAACTAATGTAGGATAAAGTAACCAATCATCACTTTTACATAAGTGAAATAATGGATGTTGCAATCTTTGCACATATTCTAAAATTGTTTTTGCTTGTATAGTTTCTCTTTCACCATTCCAAAGATTTACAGTAGCTTTAGACATGTATGACTGTTCACCTTGAGTAAGGGCGAGATACATGTGAGCAACATTATTAGCAATAACAGGACTTTCTGAAACTATGTAAGCTGCGAATTCCCACATACCTAAAGCTGTTGTTTCTTCTAATCTTTTCATTTGATTTTCGATAACTTCAAGTGTATGCTTTACACCATAATTAGTATATGTTTGCGTTAATCCTTGGTTTTTACTTAGATTTACACTTACATTTGTTGTACGAGAAAAATTTGCTCCAAAATTTGCATTTACATTTACAGGAGATTCCATTGGAGTCCCTACTCCTAATCCTACATTTCCTCCTGCTGCGTATCCATTGCCTACATTTTCTCCTTCAGTACATGTAAAATTCGTTTGCCATGATGCATAGGGTGACAACTGTGTATATAAATCAAAAAGCCTATTTTTATTTTCCATTTGTTCACAAACTGGTTTCGCTAAAAGAATAATTGTATATTCCTCAGACTTATTTTTTGGTACTATACCATCAAGTAGCTTTTCCATACTTTGACTTACAAATCCTTCTGATTTTTCAGATGCTAAGTTTGAAACAATAGCTACAGACTTAACTTCATTTTCCTCATTTACCACATGACTTGCTGATTTTAAATTTTCTGGTATTCCATATCCAAAATCTTTATCTTCTTTTGAAGACACTTTAATTTCCACCCCTGGAAAGTTACCGTAAATAGCATTTAATAATCTTTCATTATAGGTTCTTATTATATTAGGGTCACTTTGTTCTTCATTTGTATTTACAACAGCTAATGTAATGTTACACTTTTCCTTTGTTCTATTGTAAATAAGTGCTATATTGCAATCATCTTCGTTTAGAACTTGATAAACATTTGATAATTTATCAAGACTTTTTTCTTCCTTATCTGTTACCCACTTCGTAATATCAAAGTATCTTATCCTATTTATTTCTTCAATACCTACTATATTTATATCTATTGGTAAATAGGCTACTTTAAGTTTCTCCAAATAAGCTTGATATATTTCAACACTTATTGCACCAATATTTCTTGAAACGATTTCGCTTGATTTGTCACTATCCATATTAGGGACACTGTCTAAATATTCTTTCCTTCTTTTATTAATTTCTTCAACTTGTCTTGGTGTTAAGACAGCCCCACTATCTATACCATTATTAATACTATTTTTAACCTTGTCAAAGATATTGTCTTGTTTTTTTATACCCATAACATACTCCTTAATATTACTTTTTTAACTTTTTATTTCTTTTTCTTATTATTCTCTAAATTTTCATTTATTCTTGCTACTAATTGACTCACAACTTCTTCAACATTTCTAGCTTCCACTTCAGTTAAATTTTCCCAAGTATATTCAACAGCATCAACAAAAGTATAACCAAAATAAGCAACAAAATTTGCTGTACGATTATATTTATCAAATGATCCTAAATCAACTTCAAAACCATCTTCTTTCCTATCATTTAATAATTTTTCTATTTTTTTACTGTATCCCTTATCTAAAATTACAGGAGCATATAATCCAAAAAATATATTTTCAAAATTCAAATTTTGTGCTTTAATTGCCTGTTCTAAAGTACATTCTTTAATATCTGTATTATATAATTTACTAATTTCTGTAAGCATTCTAACTACTCTTTGGTTTATTGTATAAGTCTTTATTACAAATACCTTATCCCAAAAACCTTCCTTAGCAGCTTTTACATTTTTATAAATTATCTGCTCACACGCCACTCTTTTTATAGATTTACTAACCTTTTGGGCAGCAATCAGCCCATTCTTTAAAAACTCTGGTAACTTTTCTAGAGTGAAATTTACTAGAACATCAAGTCCAAAGGATTCTATTAAAAAACCACGCATTTTAAAATCTGTAGCTAAAACTTGAACTACTTCAATTCCCTCTAGTCCCTCTTTTGCATTTGTTTCCTTAATAATTCTTTCGAACTCATTTATTTGATCTTCATCTCCAATGCATTGTGTAAGTACAATAATAAAAGGTACCCCTACATTATATAAAGCTTTAATAAAATTGATCTCATCTCCTTGGTATCTACTACTTCCGGAGTTAATACAATACCAAATTGCATGAATTCTATCGAACAAATCTTTTTCTGAAGATTTTTCTGAAATAACTTTTTTAATATCGTCAATAGATTTTTTAGTAGTTTGAGAATTTAACTCAAGCCCTACTGTGTCCCATACTTGAATTCCACTATCTTTTTTTCCATACATATGTATACTAGTTGTTACTGGTTTACCTTGTCCTTCTTTAGCAAAGTTCTCGCCAAATACTGCGTTAAGTAATGTACTTTTTCCAGTGCCAGTTATTCCTGCAACTATTATATTTGCAGTTGGTAGTTCATCTGTTCTAAGTTCATTAATTTTTTTATTTAGTTCTTCCTCGTTGTTTACGTTTTTTTCTATTATTGTAAGTGACTTAATTGATTCCATATTATCCTACCTTTTTAAATTTTATTTTGAGTTTCGTTTCTCTAATTCTTCTTTTATTCTTTGTTTTAGATATGTATCATTCTTTAATTGATAATCATTAGAACTTTGAATTATAATATTTAAAGCATTTACATAATTTTCTCCAACTACTTCTATATACGCTTTTGCTACGGCTATACTAAGTAATGGAACCGACATAAAAGGTGCAACAATCGCTGCGACTATAACATTTTCATATGTATCTGAAACAAAGTTTTTTGAATTATTAATTCCGAAAATGGCATTTAATTCAATAAACATCTTAATACACAAACCATGTATAAAAGGTATATTCACCATTGGTACAATTCCAATTATACCGGCTTTTTTTGAATATTCTTTAATACAATTTTGTGCCCTATTATTTATTAACTCACGTCGTTCTATAATTTTATCATTTACTTTATTTAATTTATTTTCAAGTATGATTACTTTCTGGTTGTTGAACTCTAGAATGGCTTTACTAATTATTTCATCTACACCAAAGGCTTTTTCAATATGACCACCTCTATATTTTTTGTCTTAAGCTAAAACTTGTACAGTTGTTGCTCCTACAAAGTTTTTTTCGATTTCTTTTACTAACTCACATTCTTCATATCTGTTACTTTGAGTTATAGCAATAATAAAAGGTATCTCGTATTCATATGTTATTTCTTTAATTAATTCTTCTTCATAAGTTTCAAACCTACTACTTCCACTATTTACACAAAAAACAACAACAGAAGCATCTTTTTTTTCTTCACTTTCAGCAATAATTTTAAGTTCTAAACCTATTTTTTTAAGTATTTCTTCATTTAAATCACTGCCAAGCTCTAACCCTACAGTATCGTATAGATTTAATTCTCTTTTATTTTTATC
>JBKECM010000095.1:0-6710 GCA_047974615.1 Lachnospirales bacterium | reverse complement strand
GAACGAGTGCTAATTTTATGCGACATGCAAGATGATTTGCAAAGCAAATCATCAAGTCGAGCGTAATTTTTGTGCAGTAATATTTTTTTCTATCCTTTATCAGCACCCTCTATATTAGAGGAAAATGTATATATTTATATCTATAAAATTTTATTAAGTTTAGTGAAAGCGAGGGTGATAATATGAAAAATATTTCTAAAATAATTTGCTTAATTTTGCCTTTTTTTCTTCTTTCTTGTAGTCAAACCTCTGATATAATAAATTTTAATGATGTTGAAAATGAAACAGGTGGTGTTTCTATAGTTTTGGAAGATTTTGCTAAGGACAAAACTATTAATGAAGTTGATGAAAATATTGAAACTACTGAAATTACTTATAGTGTTGAAGGTATTGATAATAAAGAAATTGAAATATATGATTTTTTTGAAAATAAGTCTAGTGTAAATATAGATGATTTAAAGGTAATTACTTTAGGTAGTGAATGTACTAATATGTGGGCGTTGCTCGGTGGTAATGTATATGCTACAACAGAGGAATCTCTAAATACTAGCATAGAAAATAACTTTATTTCACCTATTAATGATGTCATTATAATTGGTAACGATAGTAATATTGATAAAGAAAAATTATACGAAATTGAACCTAACTTTGTTATTTTTGACGCAGTTACACCTGAAAATGTAACTTTAGGCGCGGAGCTTAGAAGTAAGGGTATTAATACGTATTTTTTTGAAATTAAATCTTATGAAGACTATTTGCTTGTTATGGAAGATTTTTCTTATATGCTAAAAAATGAAAGTGAGTATGTTAACTCCGTTATAAACTCTAAAAGTAATATTAGTGATATTTTAAATAATGTGCCTAGTGATTTTACAAAAAATGTTTTAATTCTTGAGATTGATGGAGATAAAATTAACATAATAGAAGATGGAAATTTTGTTGATTCAATTTTTGATGATTTTAACTGTACTAATGTAGCTAACTATGACAAAGATGTTTTAAATGAGATTTTAGATGAAGATATAGATGATATTGAAAATACTATAGATTATATTTTTGCTTATTCTGCATCAGATAACTACGAAAACGACGTTGAAACTTTTAACACTTATATAAAGGGTTCTTTAAACTGGTTAAACCTTGATGTCGTTAAAGAAGGTTGTGTTATAGAACTATCTAAAGAAATGTTTGCACATACCCCTGAAGATAAATGGGAAGATAATTATAATTTTTTAAATAGCATTTTTTTCAAAAGTGAAGTTTAAAAAATTTAAGGTTTATTATTTAAACTTGAATTTTCTTTCTTTTCTAAGAATAAATAGGAGATATTATGTCTAACTTAAAGGAAGAAATATGTAAAATATTTAATGAAGATTTTATTAAAGCTAATATAAATGGTGTTATATACAAAGAAAATTTAGATTTTAAAATTTTGATTTCTGAGAAAATAGGTAAAGAAAAATTTTATCATTTTGAAATTTTTTATGAAAATAAAGTTCGTCATAGAAATATTGAAAATAAATATGAATGTATAGACTTTATTCTTAGTTTTTTAGATAAAGGATATAAACAAATGGATATATACACAACTACTTGTGAATATAAAATCCTTATGAATAAAAAACAAAACTATAAAGTTATAAAAAAGGAAAAGGTAGCTGTTAAAAAGATTGAAGAACATAACAAGAAAAAGGAATATATATTAGAGGAGGGTACACCTTATCCTTTTTTAGTTTCTTTAGACATTATGGATAAAGATGGAAAAATATATGCTAAGGCACGTAAAAAATTTGTGCAAGTAAATAAATATCTTGAGGAAGTTTCAAGATTTGTTTCTTTTTTACCTGAAAATCCTGTTATAGTTGATGTTGGGTGTGGAAAAAGCTATCTAACTTTTGCTTTATATTATTTTTTAAGAGAACATTTAAAGAAAAACTGTAGAGTAATTGGTATTGATATTAAAAAAGATGTTATAAAACGTTGTGACGAACTAAAGCGTGATATGGGATACAATGAGCTTGAGTTTTATAATGTAAGTATTGAGGACTTTAAAAAAGAAATTGATACTGATGTAAATATGGTTGTATCTTTACATGCTTGTAATACTGCAACGGATTATGCGTTATATTCTGGTGTTTTATGGGAAAGTGATGTTATTTTGGCTGTACCTTGTTGTCATAAGGAATTGTATGGACAAGTGAAGAATAATACATTAGATGCTATGCTTAAACATGGAATTTTAAAAGAAAAATTTCAAAGTTTACTATGTGATACACTTAGAGGTCTTTGTCTTGAAAGCGTAGGATATTCTGTTAAAATTAGCGAGTTTGTTGATATGGAACATTCCCCTAAAAACGTTTTAATTTCTGCAACAAAAACTGAAAACAATAAGGTGTTAAAGGATAAGGCACTAAAGGAATATAAAACAATAGCTAATGAATTTAATATAGACCAGACATTATACAATTTATTATATAAAGGGAAATAATTATGAGTCGAAAAAGTAGAAGAAAAAATGTAAAGAAATTAGTTTGTTTATTTATTGTTTTAATTTTCGTGGGTTTTTCAGCTTATCTTTATTTTAATTTTATAAAAGAAAATGAAACAGTTGCTGTATTTAATAGTGATGAAGAAATTGCACTTGATGAGGCTTACACAACTGTAACTAATGAAGATGAAATAAAAGAAAATGCTATAAAGCTAAGTTCGGATTTGAAAAACGATATAGATAAAACAGTTGCAACTGCTGAAAACGTAGGTGTAACTTTTATAAAAGATAATGATATTTACTATAATGAACTTGGTGAAATTTTAGTTGTAATGTACCATGGTTTAACTGATGGTGTTGTAAGTGATGATAAGTATCATAGAAGTATAGCAGGGTTTAAAGATGACCTAATAACACTATACAATAACAATTATAGACTGATTTCTTTAGACGAATATTTAAATAATTCTTTTGATTTATCTGCGGGTATGACACCTGTGTTACTTACTTTTGATGATGGATTGTCCTCTGCATTTTCACTTGAAAAAACAGAAGGTGTGCTTGTACCTAAAAAAAATTGTGCTGTTGATATTTTAGAAGAATTTTATAAAATACATAATGATTTTGGGAAAAGTGCTGTTTTTTTTATAAATAATAAATATGAACCTTTTGCAGGTGAAGGAAGTATAGAGGAAAGATTTAATTTTTTGATTGAAAATGGATATTCTATAGGTAACCATAGTTATTCACATGCTGATATTTCTACACTTAGTGAAGAAAATATTATTAAAGAAATAGGTTTAAATCATAATATTGTTAGTGATTATGGCTATAATATGTATTCCTTTGCATATCCTTATGGTGCCGTACCTACAAGTATGGATATCAAAGATGTTTTTAACAACGAATATGATGATAAATCTTATAGTTATTCTTTAGGCTTTTTAGCTTTTTTGCTTGATGATTTTTCAAGTAACCCTTTATCTGTAAATTATCATAATTATATGATACCAAGATTTAGAGGTACAAACAATGAATTACTTGATTTAGGTTACTTTTTAGAGTATTATGATGAAAATCCAGAGCATAGATATTTTTCTGATGGGAACACACAAGTTGTAACTATACCATTTGAAAAATATAGTGAACTTGATGTTACAAGTTCGCTTGTAACTAACAAAGATATTTTAGTTGTTGGAGAGGGGTATTAAATGGACTTTATAGATAATAAAATTATAGTTAAAATTTTCGGAGAATGTAATAAAGAAAAACCTGTAGCTAAAGGTATGTATATTTGTAATATAGTAATATTTATATCTGTTGTGCTTATAACAATTTATGATTTTTATTTTATGTTGACAACTACTGGTTTTAATTCATTAAACTTTTTAAGAGAAGTCGCCTTTATAATACTTATATATGGTGTTATAAGAATAACTTATAAAAGAATGTGGTCATATTAAAAAAATAAGTAATATATCTTCACACCTCACATATTATATTGTGAGGTGATTTATTTTGGTAGAAAAAATACATAATAGTACAAGCAACGATGAAATTTTGACGAAGGAGGAATTTTTAAAAAGGTTTTCAAAAAAAGAAAGCAATAAAATTAATAATTATAATACAGAATATAGCAACAAACCTTTAGTTCAAAATAGGAGAAGGGTACAAAGAAATACAAGTACAATAAATTATAGAAAAAATAGTCCATATAGACAAAGCACAAGATATAATATAAGGGAAAATGATTTTTTCTTTGGAAAAGCATTTGTATGTGTTGGTATTTTAATACTTGTTTTTGTAATAAAATTTGTTGACAATGAGAAAATAAATGCTTTTGAAGAAAAAATAAGTTCTGAAATTTCTAAAACAGAGGATTTTAAAAAATATTTTAATTTTATAAACGAAGATAAATCTTTAGGCGTTTCTATAGAAGATAGTGCAGATGACGAAAATACTATAAGTGTAAGTGAAACAATAGGTAATGAAACTTTAGAAGCAGAAAATAAAGATGTAAGTACAAAAACTATAGGTGAACTACAAAGTATGAGGGATTTTGAAATAGAAAGTGGCTTATTTAGTGGAAAAAAGTAGTTTTTCCTTTGCCTATAGAAAATGTTATAACTTCTATTTATGGTAATCGTTTAAATCCTATAACAAAAGAATGGACTTTACATAATGGTATTGATTTTAACGGTGACATAGGTCAAAAAGTTTCTGCTGTAAGTGATGGTAAAATAACAAATGTTTATAATTCTAGTACATACGGAAATGTAGTGGAATATGAAAGTGAAATATTTGGAGAGAAAGTCGTTTTTTTTAATGCACATTTAGAAGAAGCTTTAGTAAAGGTAAATGATAAAATAAGTGTAGGTGATGTAATTGGTGTTGTTGGTAGCACTGGTAATTCTACAGGTGTTCATTTGCATTTTTCTATAATAGTAGAAGGAGAGTACATAAATCCACTATATTTTTTAAAAAGTGAATAATTTTTTAGGAGCTATAAAGCAGGTATATTGATTTACTTTATAGCTTTTTTTATATACATTTTAAATTTTTATATTTATAAATTTTTAACAACTTTAGGATAAAAAAGTTGTTTTTTTATTAAAAATATGGTAAAATATATTGAATTGGCTTTAGGTAAATTTATAGGTAGGTGCATATGAAAGTAATAATACAACGTGTTTTAGAAAGCAGTGTTTCTGTAGAAAATAATATTGTAGGTTCTATAGGTAGAGGATTTTTAGTTTTTCTTGGTGTGACGAGTTGTGATACAAAAAAAGACGTTGAAGTTATTGTTGAAAAAATATCTAAACTTAGAATTTTTCCTGATGAACAAGGTAAAGTTAATTTATCTATTAATGATATAAAAGGTGAAGTTTTAGTGGTTTCTCAGTTTACTTTGTATGCACAAACAAAAAAAGGTAATAGACCTAGTTTTGTTGATGCAAGTAAGCCAGAACTTGCAAATGAGTTATATGAATATTTTAAAGTAATGTGTAAAGAAAAATTTGCAAATGTTCAATGTGGCGTTTTTGGTGCTGATATGAAGGTTTCAATCATAAATGATGGACCTTTTACTATTATTATGGAGGCAATAGATGGCAACATTTTATAGAAAAAACAAAAGAAAAAGAAAAATTAGAGTAGTAATTATTGTTATATGTAGCATATTTGTATTGTTAATAGTTTTATTAGGTTTTATTAGTGCAAATTTTTATAAAACTGCAATGATAAGTGATAGAGAAATTGCAACTTATGAAGATAAAAGTCAATACTCTAAGTATACTGTTTTCAAAGAAGATGTAGATTTAGAAGAACGTATGATTAACTCTAATGATAAAAACATTGAGAAGTGGACAACTTTAAATAATTCTGGACTTGTACTTGTAGGCTATGCTCATAAGCAAACCATTGAAAGTAACGGGTGGGTTATAGTTGTACATGGCTATGATAAATCTTCTATTGATATGAATGATTATTCTAATATCTTTTTTGAAAAGGGTTATAATGTACTTACGGTTGATAATGAGTATCATGGTGAAAGTGAAGGAACTCATATAACTATGGGTATGGAAGATAGTTTGAATATAGTTGAGTGGGCATGGAAAGTTGTAAATGAAGATCCTGAGGCAAAAATTATGCTATTTGGTTTATCTATGGGCGCTTCGACTGTAATGATGGCAAGTGATCCTGAACTTTCTTTACCTGCTAATGTTAAAGCAGTAATTGAGGATTGTGGTTATACGTCTATGAAAGATATATTTACTTATCAACTTAACTATGACTATGGTTTCCCATCATTCCCTATAATACCTGCTGTTAATTTATATAATAAAATTGTAAATGGTTATTTTTTTAATGACCGTTCGCCTATAGAGGCTGTTAGCAATACTTCTTTACCTATGTTATTTATACATGGTAGTGAAGATGATTATGTGCCTTTTTATATGGGTGAAGAACTTTATAATGCACATACAGGTGAAAAAGATTATCTTGTAGTTGAATCTGCAGGTCATGCTGATTCCTTAGAAGTTGGTGGCACTTTATATAAAAATAAAATATATGATTTTTTAAGTAAGTATATGAACTAAAGAGGGTGCTGAAAAAGTCAAATAAGAAAAAAATATTACTAATGACAATGGCACAAAAATAGTGAGATAGCATAAAATCAGCGAGGAAAGAAGGTGCTGATAAAGTCAAAAAGAAAAAAATT
>JBKECM010000013.1:0-10724 GCA_047974615.1 Lachnospirales bacterium | reverse complement strand
TTTATAACCTAATGAATTTACAAAGTTTTCTGCCTTTGTGCCAATAAATTCTGGTATTTCATTTTTTCCATTTGTTCGAAATCCCTGAAAAAAAGAGTTAATAATTATTGTATTTTTTAATTTTGTTTTAAAAAAATAATTAATAAGTTCTGTGTTAAGTTGTATGAAATAAGGTATCCTGACTATTTCATAACCTAATTGTAATGCAATTAATTCATATTTTTCATCATTAATAAAATTACTGATTTTTGTGTAATGTTGTTCACCATCAAACTCGACCAAAATTTTACGATTATCAATTTTTATATAATGATCCCACGCTTTGATTTTCATGTTATAACTTTCTGATTTTTCATTTATTCGATATTCATAACATACATAATTCCAATTATCTTCAGAATTAGCAATCCATTTGGCAAGTGTATTAAAACCAAATACCTCTTTACCTATTTTATCTACATATTTAAGCTGATTTTTTGTTGGATGCTCGTCATTTCCACAAATCCAACCATCATAATTTATAATATTCAATAAAACACTCCTTTACATTATTTTTCTAAAATAATTTTTCTTCCAATCAAATCAACTGAAACAAATTTCTTTTGATAAATATTATTAATTTCATCAATGGTAACACCATCAATATACATACTAAAAATATTTTGAATATATTCCCTCTTTAACATATAGGCATACCTCATTTTTTGGTATGTCTATATAACCATTGATTGCTCTATTCATCAAGTAATAGTCTACTTATTTATAATGATTAGACTTTTATTTTTCTGTTCAAATTATTACATCTAATCTGTACACTCAATTTTTCTAACAATCAATCTGACCACTAAAGCAACGATTTTGTCCTCTTGATGCCTTCTCCAAAGTTCCCCATTCTACAACATTTACAACTTTTGAAAATTCATATACTCCGTAAAAGCCTTATTTACAGTACCTTTAAGACTTCTACAATTATTTCTTCGTTATCAAACAAACCGTCTCAACGTGATATGTTCTAGCAAACATATCTTGTAAAACAATCTTTTCAACCTTATACCCATTTTCGATAAAAATTTTCAAGTCCCTAACTAAACTAGTTGGTTTACAAGAAACATAAATAATTTTATCCACATTGTAATTAATAATCTTTTCAATAGCTTTAGGGTTAATTCCATCACGAGGAGGGTCAAGTATAATAAAGTCTGGCTTATCTACTATATAATCAAGTGCCCTAAGCACATCATCTGCATAAAAATCTATGTTTTTTATACCATTTTCTAAAGCACTTACTTTTGCACTTTCTATAGCTTCTTCTACAATCTCAACACCTACAACTTTTTTAGATACACTAGCAACTATTTGGCTTATTGTACCTGTTCCACAGTATAGATCAAAAACAACACTTTCTTTTTGCTCACCTATAAAATCTCGTACAATACTGTATAAACTTTCTGCACCAAGTGTATTTGTTTGAAAAAATGAAAAAATACTAATTTTAAATTTTATATCAAAAATACTGTCATATATAAAATCACGTCCGTATAACATTGTTAATTTATCGCATTTAACAACATCTGCAATAGCATTATTTTCTATATGAATAATTCCTGTAATAATACCTTCTAGTTTTAAATTTAAAATCATTTCTTTAAATTTTTCAAGGTCACCGTTATACTCAGATGTAGTAATAAGTGCAATTAAAATTTCATTTGAGTGCTTACCTTTACGTACTAATAAATGACGTAGAGTTCCTTCTTTTGTCATTTTATGATAAAATTTTTCATCTGTATTTCTAAAAAAAGTTACAACACCATTTAAAATTGTATTATAGTCATCATCAACAATATTACAGTAGTTTGCCGTAACCGTTTCATAAAAACTATTTCTTTTTCTCATACCAAGAGAAATAGGTGTATCTTTACCATTATCACCAAAAGAATATTCCATCTTATTTCTATATCCTGAAACTTCAGGAGATTTTTTTATCCCTAAATAGTTTTCATATGAAATATTATTTTCAATAAAAAGATTAAGTACCATACTTTCCTTAATTTTCAATTCAATTTCATATGTTATATTTTGAAAAGTACAGCCACCACAAAAATCAAAATCAGAACATTTAGGTGTTATTTCCATAGGAGATTTCTCTACTATTTCAAGTACCTTACCTTGATAACCTCTCCTAGTTTTTTTATAAGAAATTTTAACTTTTTCTTGTGGTAGATGATTTTTAAGCAAAATTTCTTTATCTTCAAACATACATACACCATTATAAGGAAATTGCATTTTTTTTATTTCTAATATTTCGTCTATCTCTTTTATTTTTGACATAATACTCCTATTGTTAAATTTTAAAATTTATCCCAATGTAATTTACATAATTTTTTATTTATTTCTTAAAAAGTCGGTTTAACCGACTTTTCATTTCTTCTTTTTTAAATGTACTTTCTTTATCAAATCTAACTAAACAATTATCAAAAATTTCTACAAAGTCTCCTTCGTAAAAAACTTCATTACTTTCAAATATTTTTTTAATACATTTATCTTCAGTATCTTCTAAAGTATAAACATATATACCTCTATCTGAGTTATAAACTTTTTTATCAATAGCATACATAAATCACCTATCATTTTTAATAGAATACTTTATACCATCAGTACTAAAGATAATAGTACCACTTTTATCTGTTCTGAGTATTTCTATATTATTTTCATCTAAAGTTTCTAAAACACTTTCTTTTGGGTGTCCATAATCGTTGTCAACACCTACACTTATAACGCCATAATCTGCTAAAGTTGAACTTATAAATAATTTTTTTGAACTAGAATCACTACCATGATGTGGAACTTTTAATATATCTACATTAAGATTAGCACCACTATCTAAAATATCTTGTTCAACTAAAGTTGTTGCATCACCAGTAAAAAGCAAAGAAATATCTTTATACTTAATTTTAGTAACAACTGAATAATCATTTAAGTCTGTATAGCTATCTCTTAGAGGAGATAAAATCTCAATAGATAAATCGCCTATTGTTTCACTATAGCCAGCTTTAGCTTCTACGACTTCCGTTTTTTCGTTTTCGATAGCAGCTATCATTTCTTCAAAAGTTTTAGTTGTATGTACAGCATTTGGTATAATAGTTTTAACAACTTCATATTTATCATAAACTGCTTTTACATTACCTATATGGTCACTATGAGGGTGTGTTCCTATAAAAATATCTATATTTTGAACATTCATTTTTTCTAAATATGTCATTAAATCATTTTCAGCAAATGTATCCCCTGTATCAATTAACATTGTAAATTCATCATACAAAAATAATGTAGCATCACCTTGTCCAACATCAATAAAATGAACAGAAAATTCATTTTCAAATTCTTCTTGACTTTCATTACTTAAGTCATCAACTATATTTTCATTTGTATTTTTATTAATAAAATATTTTTGCGTGAAATTAAACTCATTATCTAATATGAAAATTAAAAAAACTAATAAAAAAATAAATTTAAATAATTTTTTTGTTTTTTTATTACTATAATTTTTTCTTTTATTACCCAATATGACCTCCTATTTATTAAGTCTGAAAAATTCTAAATCATATAAATCTAATGAATTACTTGTCATAATAATATTATTTACTTCTTCTACATTCTCAAAAGAAACATCATAAGGTAAATTATGAATTTCCAAATATGCTTCTAAATATTCATTAAAGTTTTCTTTTTTAAACTTCATTTCAATATTAATATATTCAACCAAAGCACCGTCATTTCCCTTTAAAATAGTCAAAGAAGGCACTTCATTTACAAGATTTTCAAGTCTAGCATTAACCAAATAAAGATATAGGTCATTAGCCATATTGTAATATGCACTTTCATTCATCTCACTTGAATAAAAATCACTTTGAAGTTTATTATGAATAACTTGGTGAAGCGTTTCGCTAGTTTCATTTAAGTACTCTTTATTATACATATATTGCAGTGTTAACTCTTTTGATTCTAAAAGAACAGATTCAATTTTATATAATGCTAAGTAACCATCATTAGTTAGTTCATTTTCTTCATAGAACCAATTATAAGAAAGGTTCACGAGTTCATCATTTGTTTTAAAAGAGTTATAAGCGTATAAACCAAAAAGAAAAACTAAAGACATAAAAATAATAACTAAAATGCTTATTGACCCGTAATTTTTATTATTCAAAGACTTCATTGACATAAACTTCTCCTTGATTTTCCATATAAACATAAGTACTTACTTCAGTTATTTTAATATCATTTAATAAAATAATATTATTAACTTTATATAAAACTAGCTCAATATCACTCTTACTCTCTTTTTTTTGAGCATTAACTTCATTAAAAGTAATAGAATTATATCCTACATAGTTATTGATTTCTTCTGGAACAAACGATATTTTATGATATAAAACGTTACCTTCAAATTCATAACCTTTTTGTATTATTACATTGCTTCCTTCAGATAATTTTTCATATTCATAGTAGTAATTATTTTTTAGAGCCGCATCAAGGTTATCATAACTATGTAAAATTTCATTACTATTAGTAGTAATTTGTCTACCATAATCAATAGCAAGAGATTTATATTTTAAGTTATCTATGCCTATATAAAATTTTACAGCAAAAAAAGAAAGTACAATCAATATAACAATAGAAAGTACAATTTCTAAGTAACTAAATCCGTTATTTTTGTTTTTATAATTCATATTACGCACCTTTAGAAGTTTTCAGAAAATATTTACCATAATGTTTAGTAAAGTCATTTTCGTCATAATCAATAATAGAATAAGTCACAACATTATTTGAGTTTATGTAAGCATCAAAATTCACATTTTCAAGCAAAATTTGTGCATTTTCAATAGTGATACTTTCCCTATCTATTGTATGTACTTCATACAAATTATTTTCATATGAAAATAAACAATGATATTCAAAATCTTTAGTAACCAAAATAGCATTGTAATTTTCATCAAAAGGGTTTTTTATAACTTCTATTGCATCAGCTACATCATTTTTTCTTAAAACTCTATCAATATATGAAAAAGTAGCTCTTATATCATAAATTTTTTCATTTTGAATTATTCTACTATCAGCATTTTTCAAAGTAATAATTAGCAATACTATTGTAAGAGTAACAACAATAAGATAGATATAAGTCAAAACAGTTTCTATAGTAATACTTCTCTTCATACTAATTTACTCCATTTTTTTAGTAATTACAATTTCTGGTCTAATATATTGTGATATAAATGTATAGTTATAATTATAATTTGTTGTATCAAAAGTAAAGCCAAAATTTTCTAAATAATAAACATCATTAGGATATACACCTTCAATAGAATAAACTCTATTTAAATATTTTTCAATATCTTCTTCAATTATTTTTTCTTTTGAAAATCTATTATCATAATTGAAGTCTTTAATTTTAAATAATAAAGTAATAGAAATAGTAGAAATCGATATTACTATAATTATTTTTATTAAAAAAAGGTAAATAAATTCTTTCATAATATCACCTACAAAGTATTTATAAGTTCAACAATAGGTATCATTATATTTAGAAAAATAAAAATAACAATAGATGTTAAAACAACAGCTACAACAGGTTCACTAAATGATACAAATCTATCAATAGAGTTTCTTACATCGTTCTCAAGCACATTAGTAACATCTTCAAGTATATCAGGTAAAGCGTTGCTTTTCTCACCCAAGTCAAGTAAATGTAAATATTCTTTAGGATAAATACCAACATTAGCCACGCTATCTGAATATGATTGTCCACGTAAAATGTCATTATAAGCAGCTAATAAAGATTTTTGTAAATAAGTATTTTCAACTGCAAAAACAGCTTGCTCATATGAATATTTTAAAGGCAGCCCATTTTTCATCATTATAGCCATAGCATGTGTAAATTTATAGCTTTCTGAATATTTTAAAACTTTAGAATAGAAAGGAATAAACGTCATTATTTTACCGATATATAGTTTACCTTGCTTAGTTTTATTATAAATAAAAAATATAATGAAAAACAAACAAAAACTTCCTAGTAAAATTTTAGCATATGTATCAAAAAAAGTATTAATATTTATTAATAAATCAATAAATTCATCTGCACTGTTATTTGGGATCATCTCTTTAAAAAGAGGTAAAATTGTTTCATTAAACATATAAATAACAAAAGCCATAACAATAAGTAAAGACATAGGATAGATTACCATTTGTCTTAGTTTAGTTCTAATATTATAGGATTTTTCAAAGTAAATACTAAGCTCATTAAATACTTCATAAAGACCTTCAGTTTCTTGACAAGCTATAATTAAAGAAATTAAATATTTTCCAAAAATATGCTCATACATCAAAATAGCATCTGCAAAAATAATACCCTCATTGTTTACAAAGCCGTATAATTCCACAAGTGCCTTTTGAATATTTTTATTTTTAATTTTATCAGACACAATAACTAAACTTTCAACAAGTGTATGATTAGTTTTAAGTAATATATGCATTTCTTTACAAAAAACAGATATATCTCTTTCATTTATAGATTTTAACCCATAAAGATTTGTTGTTTCTGATGAAAAAACTTCAACCTCTAAAAGTTCAAGTTTTTTAATATATATATCAACTTTTTCTCTTTTCTTGTAGTTTAAAGAACCACCTACAAGTTTATCGTTTTTATCCACTCCTATATATAAATAGCAAGCCATAATATAAATCTCCTATTTTAAAACAATTTCTTCAATTTCTTTTTCAAAATCTTTTTTAACTATTTTATATATTTTACTATAAGGTAATTTTTTTTCAATAAACAAACTATAATCATCTGCTTTTAATGATAAACCACAACCTGCCGAAATTTCGACAGGTATAGGTATAAGTCTTGAATTAAATAGATTTTCAGACAATTTTTCACTTTCAATAGCTTTATGTGTACTATCAAAAGTTGCAATATAATAAACTTCAATATCCATATTTCACCTAAATTCTAATAAGTTTATTTGCTTTTAACATAGTGTCTGATATGAATAACATATTTGTAACCTCACCAACTTGAAGTTTCTCATTGAAAAAGTCTAAACAAGCACCACACGAATAAACTTTAACACCTCTACTGATTAATTTTTTTAAATCTTCTATAGTTTTATCATTTTTAGTAGTAAGAAAAATTCCAGAATTATAAAATAAGATAGCATTTGGTATAATCTTGCTTTCGCCTAAAGTATATATATACATTTCCATTAGTTTTTTACCAATAACTTCGTCTTTACCCATAACATCACTATCTATAACAACTGCTATAAACTCATCACTCTCTTTGTTTACATCAAATTTTTTTATTTCTTCACCTTTTGTTAAATAAAATAAAAATTCTTTATCTGATTTTTTTTCAATAGAAAATTTACAGTTTGTTTGTTCACAAAATTTTGACAAATTTTCAGTAGCTATTTCATTATCAACTAAAACACATATAGTTTCGTTTACATCTATGCTTTCAATAGCATTTCTAGTATTTATAACTGGCTTAGGACAAGGTAAGCCCATACAATCAATTATCATAATAAACCTCCATTATTTTACAATTATACTATATTCTTCTTTTTCAACAACTTCACCAAAGATTGAAGCATCTATTCCTGCTTTTTTTAAATCATTTAAAACATTATCAGCATCATTTGGATTTACAGATATTAAAAAGCCTCCACTTGTTTGTGGGTCAAATAAAATTTCTTTTAAAGCAAAATCTTCCACATTAAATAAAACTTTATCTTTTAAATAGTTTTGATTTCTTTGTCCACCACTTGAATATATAAAATCTTTTGCATATTCATAAGCCTTTTGTATATATAAAACATCTTTAGAGTTTACTACAAAAGAATTATTGTTGTTCATTTCAAGTAAATGACCTAAAAAACCAAAACCAGTAATATCTGTAACTGCATGTACATCATATTTTTCAATAACTTCTTTTGTATATTTGTTTAAAGTTGTCATTTGCTTTAGAGCAAGATTGTAAGCACTCTCGTCAAAAACATCTACTTTTTTAGCAGTTAATATAATTCCAGTTCCTAAAAACTTAGTCATTATAAGTTTGTCATTAACTTTAGTATTATTGTTTTTAAAAATTTTATTAGGATTTACTATACCATTAACAGATAAACCATATTTTATATCTGCGTCATTTATAGAGTGTCCACCAGTTAAAACTCCACCAGCCTCTTTAACTTTTTCAACACCACCACGTAATATTTCACCTAAAATATTAGGATTTTCTGTTTCAGGAAAACATACTATATTTAAAGCACTAGTAACATCTCCACCCATAGCATAAACATCACTTAAAGCATTTGTAGCTGCGATTTGTCCAAATATATATGGGTCATCAACTAAAGGTGTAAAAAAATCTAAAGTTTGTACTATTGCAACATCATCGGAAACTTTATATACGGAAGCGTCATCATTGCTTTCATATCCTACTATTAAATTTTCATTTGATGAGCTAGGCAAATTATCTAAAACTTTTTGTAAAAACTTAGGGCCAAGCTTAGCCATACAGCCACCATTTTCACAATACGAACTTAAATTTGTATTCATAAGCACCTCACATAAAATATTGTTGTTCAAAATGTATTTGATCAACATATAAGCTTTTTTTAATTATGTAAACATTATAACATATAATGTATAAAAAATCATCTATATTTATAAAATAAAGTATTTCCCAAATTATATAACAACTCATCATACAAATAATATCATTGTAAAATACATTTTGCAACGTTGCCAATTATAAAGATTATACAATTACATATAATAAAAAACTGTAAAATTCTAATAAAAGAACTTTACAGTTTAAACGAAAAAAATATTATATTATATAAAGACGTATCTTAAAATGAACAATACAGTTAAACCAATCATTATACCATTAACAGGCTCTTTTTTTGCAAATTTTATTAAAGTATATGTTATGAAACCAATAGCTATACCTTCTGCAATAGAGAAAGCTAAAACCATAAATAAAATAGTAAAGAAAGTAGATATAGTTATTGCATCATTTTTCCAATCAATTTTTCTTAAAGAAGTTACCATCATTGCACCAACTAAAATTAAAGCAGGGGAAGTAATAGGTGCAAGTACAACATCAGTTGCCCCTGCATATTCAGCCACACTAACCCCATTTACAACAGATAGTAAAGGATAAGCTAAAATAGTTAAAGCAAATAAAATTGAAACGAAAACAGCAGTTAAACCTGTTCTACCACCAACTTTGATACCAGCCATAGACTCAATAAAAGATGTTACAGGTGACATTCCAAAGAAAGAACCAATAATAGTACCTAAAGAGTCAGATAATAAAGCTTTTTTGCCGTCCTTTAAGTTACCCTCTTTATCAAGTATACCAGCAGCACCACCAACAGCAATTAAAGTACCAGCTGTATCAAAAAAGTCAATAAACATAAATGTAAAAATAGCAAGCCAACCCATTTTTGATGTTACAACAGTTTTAATATGAGGTAAAAAAGCACCAAAAACATCACCAATAGCTGCTAAATCACCTAACGAACCTTCTGAAGAATATGTTGGCATATTTTGTATACCAAAATTACCCATTAAAAGACCTAAAATAGTTGTAAAAAACATACCAATTATTATAGCAAAATTGTTTCCACGTACATGGAAAAAGATTGTAATAAGTAAACCGAAAACACATAATGCAACAGGAGGAAAAGTTAAATCACCAAGAGCAACGTATGTAGCTGAATTGCTAACAATTATACCTGCATTTTTTAAACCTAAATAAGTAATGAAAAATCCAATACCAGCACTTATAGCATATTTTAAATCCATAGGAATTGAGTTTATAACAACCTCACGTATCTTTGTTAAAGATAAAAGCATAAATAAAAGACCAGCAATAAAAACACATGCTAAACCTTCTTGCCAACTAAATCCGTAACCATATAATACAACAGTATAAGCAAAAAATGCGTTCATACCCATACCCGGAGCAAGTGCAACAGGATAATTTGCATATACGCCCATAATAAGAGTCGCAATAATTGTAGAAATAATTGTACCTACAAAAATTGCAGGTAAAGGCATACCTGTGTCAGCAAGTAAAAAAGTGTTAGTAGGAATAATGTAAGCTACTGCTAAAAAAGTTGTTAAACCAGCTAAAGCCTCTGTTTTTACAGTAGTATTACGCTCCTTCAGTTTAAAAAAGTTCTCGATGAAATTCATTTCATTCTCCTTTAAATTTTATTTATAAAATATTAAATATAAAAAACCATACTTATATAAATAAGTATGGTAAAAGTTTATAACAGTTTTTTACACTAAAAAATAAATGAATAGATTAGTTGTAAAAAAATCTCGTCATAGTCTTTCAAATAATGGTGAAAGGTAGAAACTTTTAGGCCATATCCCTAAATTTATATGATTTGATAATATTTTATAATACTCTACGATAATATAATATTTGACATATAAAGTCAAGTATTTTTTTGCAGATTATAATAAATTATTTAAATTAAAAAAAAATAATTACTAAATCTTTAATAATAAATTTACACCTATTATTTATGAGGGTGCTGATAAAGGATAGAAAAAAATATTACTGCACAAAAATTACGCTCGACTTGATGATTTGCTTTGCAAATCATCTGGCATGTAGCATAAAATTAGCACTCGTTCCTCGTTGA
>JBKECM010000010.1:0-26176 GCA_047974615.1 Lachnospirales bacterium | reverse complement strand
TTCGTATTGAATAAAATTTACGCTCATTCCTCGCTGATTTTATTCCAACTCACTATTTTTGTTTACGCTACCACTATTATAATTTTTTTCTTTTTGACTTTATCAGCACCTTCTTTCCTCGCTGATTTTATGCTATCTCACTATTTTTGTGCCATTAGCATTAGTAATATTTTTTTCTTCTTTGACTTTTTCAGCACCCTCATATGACGGTAATAATCGTGTTACATCCGTACATCCCTTTTTTTATTCAGATAATTTAAAACATTACACGGAAAATCTAATATATATACCATATTTTGTTTTATCTGATAGGAATATAAATGAAAAAAATTTTATTGCAGCAAATGCACATTTCACCATGTTACCAGCGGTAATAAATGCGGATAAAGTTATTGTTCAATCAGAAAAAATGAGACAGTTTTATATCGAAAATTTAGTACAGCAATATGGCGAAAGCACAAGACAACTTTGGAATGATAAGATTTTTGGAACAGGTTCTCCTAAGTTTGAAAAGGTAATAAAAACTGAAAAAAAAAGATGTTGTAATTCCTGAAAATTGGGAAAGGATTATAAAAAAAGCAGATGGTTGTTATAAAAAAGTAATATTATATAATTGTAGTATTGGTGCTATCTTGGCGTTAAATGAAAGTAAGTTAAATAAAATAAGTAATAGTTTGTCATTTTTTAAAGAACATGCAGATGAAGTTGCATTAATTTGGAGTCCACACCCACTTCTAGAATCGACTTTAATAAGTATGAGACCACATCTTTTTGTAGAATATAATAAGATTGTTAGTAAATTTTGTGATGAAGGCTGGGGAATATTTGATAACACTGATGATTTAAATAGGGCGATTGTAATTTGTGATGGATATTTTGGCGATGAAAGTAGTTTAGTAGAGTTAAGTAGATTGGCAAAAAAGCCGATACTCATAGAAAGTAGAAATATTATAGAAGTATAAGAATAAGATAATGCATAAATTTACAAGTTTTAAAGTTAAAAGTAATGCTATTTGTAGGCAAAATAGCTAGAAATGTTAAGATGAAAAAAGTATTTTAGAATTTGTTAAAATTGGAATTAAGGGATTTGTGCTTTGAATTGAAATTCTTTTTTGAAAAACGGTGTATGGAAAAATATTTGGTAAAGTAAAAATTAAATAGAGGTGTGATGACTATATGAATACGGCAATATTATTATCTGGAGGAGTTGGAGAAAGACTTAAATTAGAGGTGCCAAAACAATATATTGTTGTTAATGATAAAATGATAATAACATACTCAATACAAGTATTGGTAAATAACCCTCTTATTTCACAGATTCTAATAGTAGCAGAAGAAAAATGGCGAAATAGTATATTAGATGATGCGATAAAAAATGGTATTGAGGTAGATAAAATTAAAGGATTTGCTCAACCAGGCTTTAATAGACAAGCTTCTATAATTAGTGGAATGAATGAACTAGTAGCTATAAACAAGAAATATTCTGAATTAAATGATTTGGACTTAATATTGATACATGATGCTGCTCGACCTTTAGTAACAGAAAAACAAATTACTGAATGTATCAATGCTTTAGATGGGTGTGAAGGTGTTATGCCTGTATTACCGATGAAAGATACTGTATATTTTAGCGAAGACGGAAAAACAGTTCATAGTTTACTAAAAAGAGAAAAATTATTTTCTGGTCAAGCACCAGAAGTTTTTAATCTTAAAAAATATTATGATATTAATAAAAGGTTATTGGAAAGTGATCTTGAGAAGATAAATGGTTCAACAGAGGCCGCCGTTCTTGGTGGTATGCATATTACAATGATACCTGGAGATGAAGAAAATTTTAAAATTACGACAAAAAATGACTTAGAAAGATTTAAAAAAATTAAAGAAAAAAAATAAGTATAGATATATTGCCCAAATTGTGTTAAATAGATGTTACCTATGTTGTAAAAACCGATATAGAATATATTTATGCTGCATTGTGGTAACATCTAAAAAATGAGGAAATTTTATGTCGTTTATGTTTTAAAATTTTTTGATATATAAATTAGGTGATTTAAATTAAGTGTATCACAGAAATTTAGTGCATTGATGATATCCTATTATACATGATTATATATAGCTTTTATAGTAAAATAAAAAATAATTGAAGAGTAGTCATTGAATAAATATAGTATAATTTTGTTGATGTGCATTTTTTATATTAGAAAGGATAAAATATGATGAAAGCGTGGGTGCTTGAACATAATGAAGTATTAGAATACAAAGAAGTGGAGATTCCTATAATCTCAGAAACTGAAGTTCTTGTAAAAGTAAAAGCATCAGGGATATGTGGCTCTGATATTTCAAGAATATATAAAAACGGAGCACATAAGACACCACTTATTCCAGGTCACGAATTTTCTGGACAGGTCATTGAAGTTGGCAGTAATGTTGACAAGAAGTGGAAAGGAAAAAGAGTTGCAATATTCCCATTAATTCCCTGCAAAAAGTGTAAGCAATGTTTAGATAAAAAGTTTGAGATGTGTAGTAAATATAATTATCTTGGATCGCGTACAAATGGTGGATTTGCAGAGTACGTAGCCGTGCCTGAGTGGAATTTGATAGAACTTCCACAAGATGTTTCATACGAGGAAGCAGCATTGTTAGAACCATTATCAGTTGCTATACATGCTGTAAGAAAAATTGAGCCTAATGAAAAAGATAATGTGGTTATATGTGGTTTAGGTACAATAGGAATATTATTAGCAATGGTATTAAAAGAGAAAGGTCAAAAAAATATTTATTTTATTGGAAACAAAGAATATCAAAAAAATAAGCTAGAAAGTATTGGATTTTCAGCTGAGAATTTTTGTGATTGTAGTAACCAAGATGTATATTCATGGATGTCAGAAAAAATGCAAGATAATAAAGTAAATGTATATTTTGAGTGTGTTGGGAATCAGCAAGCCTTTATACAAG
Organism: Lachnospirales bacterium; assembly: GCA_047974615.1. Classification (GTDB taxonomy): domain Bacteria; phylum Bacillota; class Clostridia; order Lachnospirales; family CAMZNU01; genus JBKEBX01. Next base: position 23,221 of record JBKECM010000010.1, on the reverse strand, counting down.
GTATTAATTTAGCTGCACCTGGAGGGAAAATATGTTTAATTGGCAATCCAGATAGTGATAAAATTGAATTGGATAAACAAACATACTGGAAATTACTTAGAAATCAACTAACGATAATAGGAAGTTGGAATTCTTCATTTTTACATGAAGTTGAAGACGACTGGAATTATGCATTAAATAAAATTATAAAAAAAGTAAATTTAGATTTAGTTATTACACATAAATTTAAATTAGAAGATGTTAATATTGGTTTGGAAATTATGAAAAATAAAAAGGAGAATTTTACTAAAATTATTTTATTAGACTAATACTTACAACAATATATCAATTAATACTGGATGTTGTTTTATTGTTAAAACTATAACTGTATAGGTAAAAATAAGCTTTAAACATATTAAATTCTGACTTTTAGTAAGGAAAAAATAAATAAAAGTAAAGCTTTAAGAAATTTTATTACAAAATAATTTGGCAATAAAGCTAGTTATTTGGGGCATCTAATTTGAAAGCATCCGTGAAATGTATTTATATTGAAGTTAGGAACTTCACAATTTATAAAAAGTGTTTACAAGAATTTAATTATGATATAGAAGAAGGTGTTAAAATGGGAAAAATAAAAGTGCTTTTTGAAGATTTAATTGTAATAAACCAAGAAATATGGTTTTTTTCAAAGTATTTTAATGGACTGCTAAAAATGGATATGGATAACGGAGTAGTTGATGTAGTATCCAGTATACCAAAATACAAATATGATTCAGAAAGGCTTGTAGTAAAGTTAATTGAATTCAACGGTAAAATATATTGCATTCCTTTAAAGGCAGATGAAATATGGATTTATCATATTGACAGTAATATTTGGGAATCTATAGAATTAGATGATAGCATTACAGTGAAAGATGGACTTAAATTTTTTCAAGCAAAATTATTTAATGACAAAATTTGTTGTGTACCTGCATTTTATCAGCGTATTGTTATGATAGATACAATGACAAATAGACTTACATATATTGCTTTTATGGATGAGTATACTAAAAAATCACATTATTACTTGAAAGATGGTTTTTTTAGAACTGATTGTGCTGTAAAAGATGATACTTTGTTTTTAGCATCATGCATTGATAATAGAATATTATGTTTTAATATTGTAAACTATAGGGTAGAGTGGTTAACCCTAGGAGAAAAAGATAATACATATTCCGGAATAATGTGTATTGGTAATGAATTTTTTATTTCTCCTAGAAGAAGCGGAAATGTTATTATATGGAATGGTGTTAACAACTACAAAGAAATAGTTTTACCGGAATTAGAAAACAATTATTTTTTAGGTATAGTTGGCTTTAATGAAAAAATATATATTTCAGGACAGTCAGAATGTGGAAATATAATTATAGATGAAAAAACAAAATCTGTAAATATTGAATACTTACCGCTTTTAGCTAGAAAGGTATTAGAAAAGGAAGGATTAATGGTTTCTATTCGTCAAAGTGGAGATATAGATATAGAAACATTGAGTGATATTAAAAAAACTTTAAAGTGTGAAATTGATAAAGAAAAAATAATTCCATTTATCAATACCGAAGAAATACTTAGAGAATCTGAAATAATGACACTTGATATGTTTTTGAATTTAATCTAGCGTTAATACGAAATATAATTTATAAAATTTAAGTGTACAACAATTTCTAATATTTGTACACATTTAATGGAAAATGAAAGGAACATAAAACTATGAAATATGGAGTAATAATAAATAAAGATACATTTAATCTAGGTGATGATATACAGTCTTATGCAACAGAGCAATTTTTACCACATACAGATTATGAAATAGACAGAGAAAAAATGGATAGTTTTTGCTCAAAGGACGGAGAAAGGGTAGCTACAATAATGGGAGGGTGGTTTTTATATAATCACTTAAATTGGCCGCCATCACCTTTCATATATCCATTACCTATTTCAATGCATTTTGACACTTTTTATTCAAAAACGATGGGTGAGAAGATTACTAAAAATTTTGTATTTGAAGATTGTGGTGCAACATGGTTTTTGGAAAATGGGCCAGTCGGAGCAAGAGATGAAGGTTCAAAAAAAATGTTGGAAAAATTTGGAATACCAACGTATTTTTCAGGTTGTATAACTTTAACAATAAATCCTTTTGAAAATGTAGTAAAGCATAATAAAATTTGTTTAGTTGATATTTCAGAAGATGTTAAAAACTTTGTTAAAGAAAATGCAACTCTAGAATGTATAGAAATGACGCACTCAGTATCATTAAAGGCACTTACTTGGGAAAAAAGAAAAGAAATTGTAGAAAAACAGTTAAAATATTATCAAGGGGCATCACTTGTAGTAACTACGAGATTACACGTAGCTTTGCCTTGTCTTGTCTTAGGTGTTCCAGTATTGTTTATTAAAGAAAGATGGGCATTAAACCGTACTGGCACTTGGTTAGAGTATGTGAATAATACTGAAAAAGAGGCATTGCTTTCTGGAGAATATGCTTACGACTTCGACAACCCTTTAGAAAATTCAGATAAATATATGATAGTAAGAAATAATATAATAAAAAGTTGTGAAGAATATATTTTAGATTGTGAGAAAAAGGAGCTTGAATATTTAGATAAATCCATGTTTTTAGATGGTTGTAGACGAACTGAAAGACTAAAAAAATTAATGCATTTGCGTATTGATAAATATGAAAGAGAATTAAATAATCATTAGGAGATTAAAATGAAATGGAAAAATATAGGTCATGAATTCGATGAAGTTGGAGATAAATTTAAAGAAATTAATGAAATTTATATTTGGGGTTCGGGCAATAATGGAGAGAAAATAGCAAAAGATTTATTGAGATTTAATATTAATATTAAATTTTTAGATATGAACGAAAATATTAAAAGTAAATTAATCAATGGTATTGAGTTTGATGTGGTTTCGTTGAATGCTAATTTGAATGGAGTAGAAAAAGGAAAACTTTTGCTTGTTGCATTAAAGGAAGGTAGTCAAGAACAGGCATTATTAAAGGCCTATAGTGTTGGATGGAGTTTAGATGTAAATTTATTTGATGCAAATATATTTATGAAAAATTACTTTTCTATTTTTCTACTTTATAACAAAAATTTTCTATACTTTGGAATGAAAGATGTAATAGCCTTAAGTTTTAATGAAATTTGTACTCTAAAATGTGAGAATTGTAACGCAAGTATTCCATATATAAGACCACATAAATATCATTTCAATGAGGTAATAGAAGATTCAAAAAGATTATTTGATAAAATTGATTTTATTGAAATATTACGCATAGGAGGTGCTGAGACTTTTTTATATAATGATATTGATAAGATAATTTCGTTTATTAATGAAAATTACTCACACAAATACGGTTGTATGGAACTTACGACAAATGGTACAGTCGAGATTGATAATAATCTACTTGAGTTACTAAATAAGTGTAGAGTACGTGTATGTATTAGCGACTATAGTGAGATATTTCCAAATTTTAAAGATAAGCATTCAAAACTAATATCTTGTCTGAAGCAATCAAATGTAATGTATTCATTTTTAGAGGATATGTACTGGGTAGATTTTGGATTTAACAATAAAAACATAAAAGCTAAAGGTGATTACACTTTATGGCATGACTGCTGTGCACATCCTTGCAAAGATTTTAGAAATGGTAAATTATATTCTTGTTCACAAGCATATTGGGCACAAAGGAGATATGAAGAATTTGCAATAGAAAATGACTATTTGGAAATAACAAAAGATATGAGCAAAAAAGAAATTTTTGAATATATAAAAGGTTATAACATTAATGGTTATTTAATGCATTGTATTATCTGCAATGGACATTCAAATATTAATTCGAATTATGTACGTGTTGCAGAACAATTATAAGAAAAAATGGAGGCTTAATTGGTTAGATTGGTAATTGGTGATATTAATTCTTTAATAGAAGACTTAACAGATAAAAAATTAGTGTGTTATGGTGCAGGGAAAAATTTTGACCAAGTTATGATTAAGTATAAACATAAGGATTTAATAGATAAAGTAGATTGCATTATTGATAATAATGAAGAACTACAATCTACATTTAAAGACTTTGATGGTAATAAAAGACCTATTATATCATTAAATGATTTTGTTAAAAATAATAAAATAGATAATTATGTAATATTAATAACGATTTATAACGATTATTTAAATATAATTGAACAATTGGACAATTATAGTGAGTTATGTGGTATTCATCTATATGTTGGATCATTTCTACATATAAAATTTGAAAAAAACGATTTCAGTGTTTTTAAGGAAAAAAATGTACTAAAAATTCCAAAAGTAATTCACTACTGTTGGTTTGGCGGTAATAAAATTCCAGATGAATATAATAAATATATGGAGTCTTGGAAAAAATATTGTACTGATTATGAAATTATAAGATGGGACGAGAGTAATTATGATGTAACGAAAAATAAGTATATGCATGAAGCTTATATTGAAAAAAAATGGGCATTTGTTAGCGATTACGCAAGAATTGATATAGTTAACAAATATGGTGGTATATATTTAGATTGTGATGTAGAATTACTAAAATCTTGGGATTTATTTCTGGTCGATGATTTTTTTGCAGGTTTTGAAGATAATAAGTATATAGATTTGGGTTTAGGATTTGGAGCAATAGCGGGGCACGAGTATCTAGTAAAACTTCTTGATTTATATGAAAGTCTAGAATTTAGAAAAGGAGATACTTTGAATATGGTGCCATGTACAGTATATCAATCAATGGTTTTGGAAAAAATGGGTTTTAAAATGAACAATACATTTCAAAAAATAAACAATATGGTTATTTATCCTTCAAATATATTTTCACCAATTACTTTTTATGGAATGGGTGAGGTTGACCTAAATACTTATTCTATTCACCATTATAGTTCATCTTGGCATACTGAAATTGAAAGAAAGTATATTCAAGAATTTAAAGAAAGAGGGCAACTTCTATACCAAAGGTATTTGTTAAATGAATGATGAAACTAAAATAGATATATCCGTAATTGTTCCTGTTTACAATGTTGATAAATATTTAGATACATGTATATTTTCTTTAGTAAACCAGACTTATGAGTTCTTTGAGATAATACTAGTTAATGATGGTTCTACAGATGATTCTTTGTCAATATGTAACCGTTGGGCAAAAAAAGATAGCAGAGTTAAAATTATAAATAAGGAAAATGGCGGGTTATCAAGTGCAAGAAATAGTGGACTTGATAATGCAACTGGTGAGTTTATAGCATTTGTTGACGCAGACGATTATGTTGACTTACGTTTTTTAGAAGTTTTGATTAATTTATGCATTGAAAAAAATGCAGATATTTCTATGTGCGAATATATATGTGTAGATAAATATATAAAATATATGCCTAGAGTTCACGCAAGCTTCGAAATAAAAAAGTCGAGAGACGCATTATATGAACTATGTTGTGTTCCCTATTCAGTTAAGTATGTGACTATGTGGAATAAACTTTATCGAGGGTGTTTATTTGATAATTTGAGATTTCCTGTTGGTAAAAATCACGAGGATGAATATATATCATATAAATTAATACTTAATGTAGATAGTATTGCAACAACAAATGAATATTTATATTATTATTTGAAACACCAAGGCAGTATAACTTCTACAAATAGTAAGAAAAATAAGATAGATGCCATAGGAGCCTTTGAGGAGCGAAGTAAAATTCTTTACGAGAAAGGATTTATTAGTGAATATGAAGGAACTTTAAAAACTTTAGATTATTTACAAGAAGAAATTAAACAAAAAAAAGAAAATAATATTAATATTTCAAAATGTTATAAAGATGTTAAAGTGTTAAATTGGGAAAAAGAAGAGGATTTAGAACAAAATATTGTAATTTATGGAGCCGGTGAAGTCGGAATGATTTTGCTAAAGCAACTAAAAAAGCGAAAATATAAAAATATACGTATTGTTGACAATAGATGGTATACTGATACTTTAATGAATGAAAGTGTTGAACCAATATATAAGATTACCAATGATAAAGTTGATACATTAATAATAGCTAACAAAAGTGAAATAGTTCAAAAACAAATTTATAACATTGTTACTGCTTGGGGAATAAATAAAGCAGTAATAAAGTTCGTATCATATAATTAAATCTAAAATATAACAAGGAGTTAACAATAATGGCTAAATTATCGATAATTATTACAGTTTATAATCTTGAAAAATATATAGAAAAATGTCTCAGAAGTGTTATGGAGCAACAGTACACAGATATAGAAATTATTGTAGTTAATGATGGTTCCATAGACAATTCTGGTATAATTTGCAATAAATTAGCTATTGAGGACGACAGGATAATTGTAGTTCATAAAAATAATGCAGGCAGAGTACTTGCGAGGCGTACAGGAGTTGAGAATAGTAATTCAGAATATATAGCATTTGTTGATGGTGATGATTGGATTGAACCTGATATGTATATTGATATGATGGCAAACGCTACAAGTACATCAGCTGATTTAATTGTTTCTGGCTATATTCAGGTAAAAAATGGTAATTGCATTAAGAAATTTACTTCAATAAAGCCTGGTACATATTCAATTGATGAAGAAATGGATTATATAAGAAAAAACTTATTCTGCTATAATAATAAAAACGAATTAGGAATATATTCATCAATGTGTACAAATATTTATAAAAAAAATATTATAGGAGATATTTTTTTTGTAATTCCTAATGATTTATATATGGGCGAAGATTTTCTCTTCAACGGACTTTATATTTCAAAGTGTAAATCGGTAAGTATAATGGATAAAGCATATTATAACTATTTAATTCATGAAAATTCAACGGTAGCTAGAAAATGTCCTGATTTATTTTTGCAATTAGGATATATACAACAAAAATTATCAATGGTATATGATAGTGATAAAGATATTTTAGAGTCAATTAAGAAAAGAAGCTTTTTTGACTTTATAAGACTTTGGAACTTTGAAAATGAAGATGATTTTTTACATGTGCCATATTACGCACTAGATTTTTCATGGATAGAAAATAAGTCCGTAGCTTTATATGGAGCGGGTGCTGTTGGTAGAGATTATCATTGGATAATGAAAAAAACTTATCCAAAGGTACTTAAAACGTGGGTAGATAAAAATTTTTTAGTTGCGCAAGAAAATGGATTAGAAGTAGAAGGAATTGAACGTTTAAAAGAATGGGATTATGATGTTATCTTAATAGCAGTTGAGAGCGAACAAGTTGCAAATGAAATAAAGGTTGAACTTTCTAATGAATTTGGAATATGTGAGGATAAACTTGTTTGGCATAAACCAAAATTCTATTGGATATAGATAAAAGGAGAATTTTGATTTTGGAGAGAGTTGAACTTAGTATAATTGTTCCAATTTATAATCAAGAAAGATATTTAGAAGAATGTCTAAAATCTATAGAAGAACAAGCATATCAGTCTTATGAAGTAATACTGATTGATGATGGTTCAATTGATAGCTCAAATAAAATATGTGAAAGGTTTTGTAATAAAAATAAGCATTTTAACTACATATATCAAAATAATGGTGGGCTAGGATCGGCTAGAAATTTGGGCTTAAATATAGCATCAGGCAATTATATCATGTTTGTTGACTCAGATGATTGTATAATTGAAAATTGCTTGGATAAATTAATGGCATTTGCAACAAAAAATAAAATGGATATAATTTATTTTGATGAGATAGTTTGTAATGAAGAGTTAAAAAATGAGGTTGTAATAGCTACATTACCAGTAATGGATTGTAATATAAACAAGGAAATTGCATTTAGAAATTGTTTTAGTCCTGCACATATATGGGCAAGAATTTACAAAAGAGAACTATTCAATAATCTTGATTTTAAAAATATATGGTATGAAGACGTTGAAATATTTCCTAAGTTATTAAATATAGCACAAAGAATAGGATATTATAAAATTCCATTGTATAAGTATAGACAACATTCTGTATCAATAACTCATCAAAATCATGATGCTAGAAATCTTGATATAATTACTTCTTGGTTGAACTCGAAGGAAGCTATAACACCTAGTAATAAGTACAATTTTATGTTTAATATTGCACTAAGATTATCGGTATATGATTTTATATTTTATAAGAAATTTTTTTCAAAAGAATATATAGAATGGTATAATGAAAATTTACTAATAAATCATGAAATATGTGATAATAAACTTATTGATTTCAATTTAATTAAGGATTGCCAATTAATAAACCAGGCAAAAATGTATAATCTTGAATCCGTTATAAAAACTATTGAATGCCTTTTAGAAGTCTATGAAAAAGGCAGATTATATATAAATAATGAGTTTTTTGCCTATGAAAATGAAAAAGACGGGATTTATATAAATATAGAAGATGAAAAGATAAATGTAGTAGGATTTTGTTTGAAAGAAAAATCAAATATTCTTATTACTTTTTTTGAAGATATTCAAAAAGAGAATATTATTTCTAAGCAAATGAGTATTAAATATGATATAATTGATAGGTTACTGATAAAAAATGCAATTTTAAATGGTATTAAAATAAATATTATTAAAGGGAAGGTATAAAAATGGTAAGACATAAATATTATAAACAGTTTATAGAAGAGTGTATTATTGCTGCAGAGGATAAAGAGATTTGTATTTGGGGTGCAAGACGTACAGGAAAAAACCTATTTCGTACATTAATCGAAAGTAATAGTGATTATAAAGATAAAATTCATATTATTGATAGAGATATCTATGATGATAAGATAGATGGTTTTACAATAGAAAAAACTGATAACTATTTAAATAACAATAATTATATGATTATATGTGCAGCTGAGAGCATAGATACTGCATATAAGATGGGGGAAATAATTATTGGCAATACAATTTTACAGGATTATTATGAAATAACAGAAAACTATGCAAATTTTTTATTGTATTTGGAGAAAATAAAAAAAAGCTCAACAAAGTTAATTTCTGAAGAAAGGTTAGAGTATGAAAATTTAATTGCAACATTATATAGTCACCAAAATTATGTTAGTGATCTAATTGTTGATGGAGAATATAAGAATGTCGCACCCATTACAACTAAAATAGGTTGTCCAATAAATTGTAAATACTGTCCACAGGATACATTTGTTAAAGCTTATTCAAAACGTGACAATCCTGTAATGGAGTTATCGCTAGAAAATTTTAAGAAAATGCTTGAAAATATTCCTAAACATGTTATTGTTTCTTTTACGGGATTTGTCGAACCTTTTGCAAACAAAAGATGTATAGATATGATTATGTATGCATTAGATGAAGGGTATATTGTAAGAGTATTTACTACATTATATAACGTTTCTATTGAAGATTATATGAAATTTAAAGATCATGAAAATTTAAAAACCATAGACATACATCTTCCAGATTCGAATTACAATACACAATTTGATATTACAGAGGATTACCTTAAAACATTGAAATATGTTGTTGATAATCCACCAAAATATGCTAGATTTTGGACAAGTTGTCTTGGTGTTACTTCACGTACAAGAGATGAAATAAAGGATATAATATCTGTACACGGTAACCCTATTAATAGCATACATGGATTAGTGTATGATAATAATTTGTCACATAAAGGTGCAAAGCTTAAGTGTAATAGGGATTGTAGTCGAATAGATAATGAAAAAGCAGGTGTAGGAATGATTCTTCCAAATGGGGAAATTTTTGCTTGCACTCAAGATTGGGAACTTCAAAATTACATTGGAAATATTTTTGAAGATAAAACGTGGGATGAAGTCATGCAAGGTAATTTAAGAAATGAATTTAGAGATGCGCTAAACAATCCTAGAATTGATAATATATGTACTTATTGTGAATTAGCTATAGAGGTTGATCAGGGTGATAAAATCTAATTTTTTACAGTTTTAACTAATGATAAATATACAAAAAAAGTGATTTCTATAACTTAGGTTTGTTTTTAATATAGTATTTATTATAAAATGATTAGATACTATAGATATGGAATAATGGAGGTGAATTAATAATGGAAAATAATGTGGAAAAATTATTTGTTTATGGTGATAGTATTTCTTTGCAGTATGGATTTAAGCTAAAAGAAAAATTAGACTCACTCAATATTAATTACAATAGGCTTGGAAGTAGTAATTCTAATGATTTAGCAAGTCCTATTTATAATGGTTTTTCAACTAGAGAGATGATTATTTGGATAAAAGACTTACCTATACAAGAAAACACATTGCTTCTTTTTAATTGCGGTCTACATGATATTGTTCATATTGAGATAGATCAAGAATGTCAAGTTGAAATATTAGAATATAAAAAAAATCTTGAATTTATAATAGAATCTTCAACTAAAAAATTTACAAATGTTGTTTTCTGTAACACGACACCAGTAGAAGATAAAAGACATAACAGCAATACAAATGTGAGATTTAGATATAATGCAGATGTAGAAGCATATAATGAAGTTGCACAAGAAGTTATGAATAAAAGAAATGTAAGTATTATAGATTTATATGAAATTACTATGAATTACAGTAAAGATGAAAATATTTATATTGATCATATTCATTTTAATAAAAAGATATCTCATTTACATGCTCAAAAGATAATTGAAGAATTAATAGAAAGTGACTATATACATGGTTAAATTAAATTCAAATGGCATAGATGGACTAATTGAAAATCTAAAGGATAAAGAGTTGATTTGTTTTGGAGCTGGAAATCATTTTCAGACTGTTATGAATTTATATAAAATGTATGATTTAGTATCATATTGTAAATGTATAATTGATAATAATAAAAACTTAGATGGAAAACTACGTAAATATGGAAATGTTGCCTTTAATATTCATTCATTAGAATTTATTAAAAATGTAATTAATAAAGACAAGCATGTTATACTCATCACATGTCATTTTAAATCAATGGAAGTATTACATTCCTTAGATGAAATTCTAGAATTTGAAAATGTTGAGGTTTATATAGGTAGTTTCCTATCGGATGAACTGAATTATATAGGAAATTACGACGTTATATCAAAGGGAGAACAGTTAATTCCAAAGACTATACATTATTGTTGGTTTGGTAAAGGTGAAATGCCTGAAGATTACCATAACTATATAGATACTTGGAAGGAAAAATGTCCTTCTTATGCTATTAAAAAATGGGATGAATCTAATTTTGATATTACACAAAGTAAATATGCTGAACAAGCATATATAGCAAAAAAATGGGCATTTGTTTCAGATTATGTTCGTTTAAAAGTTTTATATGATGAAGGTGGAATTTACTTAGATTGTGATGTTGAATTATTAAAAAACTTTGATAAATTGCTTGAAAATTCGTTTTTTTGCGGATTTGAAGATGAAAACCATATTTCTTTTGGATTAGGGTTTGGGTCAGTTAAGGGGCACAAATTATTGGAATATCTACTAGATATTTACGACAAAATGAGTTTTATAAATGATGATGGTACCCTAAATATGACTCCTTGTACTGCTTATCAAACAGAAGCAATTATAAAATTTGGTTTTGAAGCAAAAAATTATGCACAGTTTAAAGAAGGTATTGCTGTGTATCCAACAGAAGTACTCGCACCAATTTCTACTTGGGGTGTTAACAATATAAATAAATCAGCATATTCAATACATCACTTTAGCGCATCATGGCAAGATAATGATGTATTGATAGAAATCAAAAAAATGTATAAAGAGTACCAACATCGTATAAGGGAGAATCGATAATGGAAATGCAGGTAAGTATTATTGTTCCTATTTTTAATGTAGCGGAATATTTAGAAGAGTGTATCTTAAGTATTTGTAATCAATCATTTAAAAATATAGAAATTATACTAATTGATGATGGTTCTTATGATAATTCTAGTGAAATTTGTGACAAGTTTGCTTTGCAGGATGATCGTATTAAAGTATTACATAAAAAAAACGAAGGACTTGTAATTGCAAGACAGACAGGTCTAAAACTTGCTAAGTGTGATTATATTGCCTTTGTTGATGGAGACGATTGGATAGAAAATAATGCAATAGAAAGTCTTTTCGATAAATTGATTGAGCAAGATGTGGATATTATTATGTGTGGCAGGTTTGAAAATACCGGTAAAATGGAAAGGGCTGTTTTTCAGGGATTTAAAGAAGGTCGTTACGATAAGCAAAAATTAATAAATGAGGTTTACCCTAATATGATTGTTAATGGAGCATTTTTTGAATGGGGTTTGTTTCCAGGAGTCTGGGATAAATTATTTAGAAAGAAAAGTTTAGCAAAATATCTAAATGAGGTTGATTCGAGATTAACTATAGGTGAGGATGCTGCTTGTACGTATCCAGCATTATTAAATGCAGACAGTATTTATATTTTGCAAGAATGCTTATATCACTATAGACAAACACAAAACTCAATGACTAAACAAAATATTGAGGTTGAACTATTAAGAGAAAAATTCAAATTATTATTTAGTTCAGTTAATGTATCATTTGAAAAATATAAGGATATATACGATTTAAGGGAGCAATGGATTGAATACCTTTTATTCCTAATGGTCCCAAGAGCAGAGAGTTTGTATAAAAATATTGACGACATATGCTATTTATTTCCATTTGCTGAGGTGCGTAGGGGAGATAAAATTATATTATATGGATTAGGTACATATGGTCAACTGTTATATAGATATATAAAAAAGACTGGCTATTTTGAAATATTAGCTTGTGTTGACCGAAACTACTTGGAGTTGACTAGTGAAGAACTTTTAATAGTATCACAAGATGAAATTGATAAGTTTGATTATGACGCCATAGTAATAGCTTCTTCATTTGCTAAAGCAAGAATTGAAATTTTTAAGGATTTATCATCGAAATATCCTGAAAATAAGATACATTATATTAATGAAGATTTAATAAAAGATCAACAAACGAAAAGTGCTTTTGGACTTTGTTAAATGAAAGGAGCTATATATGAAATTAGTTATATATGGTGCACAAGGAACTGCGCTAGGGGTATACAAAGCAATTAGAACAATAAGACCTGAAATAGATATAGAATGCTTCGTGGTTACATCATTAACAGAGAATAAATCTAGACTATACGGAAAAGAAGTTAAGGAACTTATAGAGTTTGTTAAAGGTAAAAATCAATCAGACAAAAGTAATATAAAAATACTAATTTGTACGCCAATAAATATTATGGGCGAGATAAAAATGAATTTAGATGAAGTTGGTCTTTATAATTATACTGAAATAGACTCTAAACGATGGGCAAAACTTCAAGAAATGGCATACTTAAAATCGAAAGAATTTAATCCGTTAGTTAAATATCCCATTGGAGTGAATATGCCTAATTTACGAATTTTCAAGTCTATACATCATAAAGATAGAGAGTTGAAATACCCTATGGAAGATGCAGAATACATAAGTAAATTACAGGTAGGAGCAGTAAATACTTATGAAATACTTACTGAACTTCGTGATGATAAAGGAGACAATCTTTCTAAAAGAAATGGTAATTATTCAGAATTAACGGGACTATATTGGTTATGGAAAAATATTGTAAATTGTGATGCTGATTGTAAAAATAAATATTATGGACTTGTTCAGTATAGACGAGTTTTTAATTTATTAGAAAGCGACCTATTAAGGTTTGTAGATAATCAAATTGATGTCGTATTGCCGTACCCTCTATCATACGTTCCTAATATTGAAGAACATCACAAGAGATATTTAACAGATATTGAGTGGAATGCAGTTCTTCAAGCTTTAGAATGTTTAGAGCCAAAATATGTTGATGAATATAAAAAAATACTTATGCAGGAATATTTTTATAATTATAATATTATCATTGCAAAAGGCAACGTTTTAAATGATTATTGCAGTTGGTTATTTCCGTTGCTTATTAAAATTGAACAAATAATCGATAACGATGGTAAAAAAATACCTAACAGATATATTGGATATATTGGTGAGACATTAGAAACTTTATATTTCATGCATAATAAAGAAAATTTAAGAGTTGCCGTTACAGAAAGTAAATTATTGAGTTAACAATAAGACATAAGTAATCACTATCTTATGATGTAATGAATACCTTCATTTCTATTGTTTTTATTGAATATAATATGTTTGTCGTTAAAAAAATAAAAACAGGGTACTGTATACCGAAAAATTTTCGGATAAAAGTAAATCATTTGACTATAACGTAGTAAAATTACTTTTTTTAGAAAGACTTTCTAAGGGAAATGAAATTATTAGATTGGTAGAGAAAGTTTATATTAAAGGTTTCATGTACTAAATTAAATATTAAACTATCTAAATAGAAATAAAAGTAATTCTAAAATCTCAATTTTGATAGAGAAACTCTATCAAGTTGAGATTTTTTAGTATGTTTGGGTGGGGGGCAATGTCGTCAACTTAAGAAAAGTGCATAAAAATAAAATAAAAAACTAGTAAAAATACGAATTGAGAAACAAGAAATCACCGCAAAAATTAGATAGATACATTTTGAATGTATACTAAAAATTTAGAGGTGATTTTTATGTTTAAAGAAAAACAAGTAATGGAAATCTTAGAGCAAGTAAAGCAATTAGTAAAAAATGAAGAATTTATAGTAAAGCACAAAATAAAAAACAGGTCATTTATACGTAATAGAATGTTATCATTTAGTACTATTGTTCTTTTTATCATGACATTACCCAAAAATGGACTCCCTTTTGAACTAGAAAAGTTTTTTGAGAAACACTTAGATAAAGAAAAAACAGTAAGTAAACAAGGCTTTTCAAAAGCAAGACAATTTATTTCCGAAAAGGCATTTTATGAATTATTTGAAATAACATCAGATATTAAAATCGAAGAACCAAAATTATTTAAGGGACATTTTGTATATGCTATAGACGGAAGTGCTTTACAACTTCCAGATACAAAGGAAAATAGAGCTTATTTTGGGGAACAAACAAATAACTCGACACCACTTGCTATGGCAAAATTATCAAATTGTTATGATGTTTTAAATGATCTAGTACATAATGTTACAACAAATAGGAGAACGAGTTCAAGCCCTTAAATTACTTGAAAAACCATTCTGTGGTTATGGAAAAAAAGTTATAATTCTATTTGATAGAGGTTATCCATCTCAAGAATTCATAAGCCAACTATATAAAAAAGATTATTTTTTTGTAATGCGAAATTCTACTTCATTTTTGAAAATTTGTGTTAATTGTGATATTGGGGATCATATTGTCAGTTACGAATTCAAAGGTGAACTATTTAAATTAAGAGTTGTGAAATTTGAATTAAATACAGGAGAAATTGAGTCTTTAGTGCCTAATATTTTTGATGAAAATTTTACAATATCTGATTTTAAAGAATTGTATTTTCTTCGTTGAGGCGTTGAATGCAGATATCGTGACTTTAAGTCTAGTCTACAACTTGAAAAATTTTCAGGCACTAAACCTATTTGTATTCTTCAAGATATTTATGCTACGTTTTTTGTTTTTAATATTGTAAGTATAATAAAAAATATTTGTGATTACGAAAAGGGAGAAAACAATAAAGATACTAAATATCAGACAAATAGGCATAATATAAAATTACATTTTTTAGATAGATTACCTATTTTATCTTCAATGAAACGTATCAAAAAGTTATGTGCTTTATTAAGAAATATAATAGAAAGCTGCAAAAAAATTCGTTCACAAGTACGCACCAACCGCACTCGTGAACGTAAAATCATACACTCTAATGTAAAATACCATAATAACTATAGATAGTATATTGTTATTCTAACATACCTTTTCTCAAATATCTATAAATTTATCGAATATTTATGGATTTTATTTTTATGTCTTTTTTTGTTTATTATTCATTCTTCTTTTAATTTATTTTTACCATTTTTTATCTCTTTTTTTCTTAAGTTGACGACATTGCCCTTTGGGGTAGTTTACTTGAGAACATTGTGGTTTATAAAGATAATAGAGTTGAAGTTTTGTTTAAAGACGGAACGAAGATAGAAGTTATTTAGCCTTGCTTTATGCAGGGCTTTAAATATGATAAAATTTCTTGAATTTTAAGGGGTGATATGGTATAATTATACACAAATTTAGAAGATTTATTTAGTTTGTTAAATGAAATAGAAACAAAGTTTGTATTAATATTTCTTACGAAGATTTTAAGTGTGTATTTGCCTGTTGATGTATTTTACCATTTTTATATCATATATTTGGATTTTCAGTTACCAGATAATATTAAATTTGGGGTTGACTTTAAAATAGATATGTGATATATTTATCTTATAAAGATACAAATACATCACATCAATAGGAGGTAGTTTATGTTTAAGAGAATTAAACTGACACATACTATGACACTAAATCCAAAACTAGGTATTATGGGTTTTTTAGGCTTTATTGGTTTTATTAGTTTTATTCCAGAAATAAATGGTCAAGAAAAGAACACTTTTTTATTTTTCATTTTTTTTGGGTTTTTCAGTTTTTATTATATTGGTAAAATGTCAAATACTTTTATTGATGAAAGATTTGAAAAGAACAAATATCGTGCTGATGCCATATCTTTAAGAGTTGGTTTTTTGAGTATAATAATGGTTTTTATACTTATTATGACAGTTTTGAAAATAAAAGATAGTGAAACTATTTTAAATATACTTATGGCTACTATATCATTTTCTTTTGGTATTGTTATTTTTTTACAATCATATTTGTTATATCGTTTTGAGAATGAGGAATAAAATGTGCGAATTTGTATGCAACATAAAACAATATAGGCAATTAAATAATCTTACACAAGAGCAACTTGCAGAAAAAGTTGGTGTTAGGCGAGAGACAATCATGAGATTAGAAGCTGGAAAATATAATCCGTCATTAAAACTTGCAATTGATATATCTAGAGAATTAAAAATTTCAATAGAAGAATTATTTATATTTAACTAAAAAATAAATAGCTTTATTTAAAATTATGCAATAATTTTTATGACAATATCTGATTTTGGCGTAGTTATCTAAGTCCTTAAAAATACAAAGTGCTTTCTGAAATTCAATACTCCTATTAGTTTATCATTTATACATACCTATATCACAAAAAATAACTATCAATGCATATATTATTGATAGTTATTTTGATTTTTGACACCGAATCATGCATTATTATGACTATTATAAAACTGAGCGTGGATACCATGAGCGTTCACTTAACTCAAATGGTGCTATGTCATTTGCTAATACAGAATTACTAAAGTTTAGTGATGAAATAAGAAGTGTAGTTTTAGTTGTTCATGGTGAAAAGCACATTCTTGTTATTTTGGAAAAGATGCTTTTGAAAAGCTTACAGGCGATAATAAAGAATTGATGATTATTCCAGAAGCATCACATACAGATTTATATGACAAGGTAGATATAATTCCATTCAATAAGATGCAAGAGTTTTTTGAAAAGAATATGTAAAACTTAATAAAATGTAAAAAAATCGTACACGAAAATGCACCCCTTTTTGCACCCAGTACCTCCTTGTATGAATAAGGGTATATTAATGGAAATGAGTAACCTTTGTTTGATACAAAGGGGATATTAGGGAATAGGGTGAAAAGCCTTGAATTAAAGCCTTTAGGGAGTTCTAGTGGAATTTCTGAAAGGCTTTTTTGTTGGTTTGATGAAATAGGTTAAGTTAGATTTTGTGTTTAAAGTGCAATCTCAAATTAAAGGTATGGGAATAATTTGAGATTGGGAGGAAACGTTTGAGAATGGAAATTGCTTAATTTATGGTGAAGTGTGAAAAAAAGTATTGTATTTGCAACAAAAAGATGAAGTTTGAGGCTTAGTTAAGTTGCAATCTCAAATTAAGGGTATGAGAATAATTTGAGATTGCAAGGAAAAATTTGAGTTTGAAAACCAATAATTTATGGATAAAGTAAGGGCATTATGGTATAATTAACAGTAATTAAAAGGATAGGAGCGTTGATATGGATAAAAAATTCTCGAAATTTGAACTTAGATTTACAAAACTTAAGAAGGCTTTAGAAAATTTACAAAATAGAATTGGCTTACTAGAAAACAATGAAATTGAAATTTATAAAAGCGCACTTGAAGAGTCTGTTATACAGTGTCATGAAATAGCTATTGAGTTACTTTGGAAGACTATTCAAGATTATATTTTAGAACAAGATAAATCAATCCAAATTAATTATAGTAAAGAAACCATTAGATTTGCTTTGAAAAGTAATTTGATTGAGGATAAAAATATAGGATATATTTTAGTTGAAGCAATTGACAATAGAAATAAATCATCACATGAATACTGGAATGAAAGCGAACTAGAAACATATATAAGTGACATTATTGAAAGGTATTCCCCGGCTATGGATTATGTTGTAAAGCGACTAAGAGGTAATTAATATGTATGGCCTTAAAGAGAGTGATGTAAATTATATCATAAAACAAGTACAGAAGATTGATGATATCGAAAAGGTTTCTATATTTGGCTCGAGAGCAAAATGTACATATAGAGAAAATTCAGATATTGATATAGTTGTTTATGGGACTAATATAAATAAGTCATTATTATATAAACTTTATGAACTTTTGGAAGAAAATGCCCCATATCCTTTTTTTGTTGATATCGTACACTATGAATCGTCTGATGAGATTTTAAGAAAAGAAGTAGATTTAAATAGTATTGTAATATATGAAGGAATTAATTAAAAAACAGTAGTTAACAAGGTGGGTTATGAAAATTACAGTATGTGATGATATTAAAGACGTTTAATTTATATTGAAAATATTGTATTAGAGTATAGAAAAAGCAAATAAACTTTTACAAAAGTAATAAATACACTAGTATTATCAAACTAAGTTGAGCTACAAAGTTTATTCTACTTGTGCCGAAAATAATTTTTGCCTTAGCAAAAATTATTAAAGTGAGCTTATTTCAGAAACTTCTGTATTTATAACTTTTTTGATAATTATTATTTGGAGGGCTATTTGATGAATTTTGAGTATGAAGATATTCAATATAACAATGAGCTATTATTTAAATTATTTTTACACAGTGTAGATTTTGCTGATAAGCATTTACATGATGATTTTGAAATTTTATTTGTTTTAGATGGAATAATAGAAATACAATATGAAAAAACAGAATTATTATTGCAAGAAGGTAATTTAGTTATAATTAATCCAAACGTAATACATTCCCTTAGAAGTAAGGGTGAGAATTTATCACTTTTATTGCAAATTCCTAAAAAGGAATTTTCTATGGAAATCAAAAAGGAAATAGATATTGACTTAAAATTTGTAACACTTGAAGAAATGCAAACTAATGAATATAGGTTAATTACAGGGGCACTGAAAAATCTCTGTTAAAAATTTTCAACAGGGATTTTTGCATCTATTTTTTGCGAACTTTTTTGATTTTATACGAAAATGTTATTTTTTAATTTGTGGAACAAAAATATATCTATTTTATGATGGTAAAGATACTGTCAATTTAACAATTCGTTTTATATTAACTACAAATGCTGTAAAATATGTTTGTAACTGCATAGAAACCAACCCCATAGCATCGGCTCTTGCAAGACCGTGGGGTTGTTTAAGTTCACCATTTTTTTGTTCAATTTTGTAGCGAGTATTTTCTTTTTGACGGAAGTAGTCTGACTTTTCAAAATTCATTCGTTCCTGTACTTCCTTGCAAGCCAGAGTAAAATGATAGTTTTTAGACTTAGAAATTCCGACTTTACATTTTTCGACTAAAGGACATTTCTTGCATTTATGTTTACTAAAATGTGCATCTACACTTGTATTTCCATTTTCTAATGCTTTTTCTTTTATGCTAAGAGCAAGTTCTGCTGCTGGACATTGCATAGTTTTTGCATCTTTATTATATTCAAAGCCATCATCTTTCATTTCATAGGAATTGGCAACTATTATATTCGTTTTTGCTATAAGCGTTATATCATTTTCTTTGCAGTAATCTAAATTAGTTCGGCTACAATATGCTGAATCACCAATAACTTCTTTTACTTCAATGCCATTAGACTTTGATTGTTCTATTAAATCTATTGTATGTTTGCCATCGCTTGACTCTCCACTTGTAACCTTTATCCCAGTTATTAAGCGTTCCTCTGTCATCGCAAGATGATTTTTATATCCATAGAATGTGCTAGTTGGACTTTTGTGTCCAAATCGTGCATCTTCGTCTACTTTAGAACGTATTTCTCTAATTTTATCGCTATCAAGTAACTCTTTAATTCTAGTGTATGTCTCAATAAGTCTAGCATTCTTGCTTTCTATAACCTCATCGCCTATACTTTCTAGTAAGTTTTTTGTATAGTCTATTTCCTCTGTCAAGCTAGCACTTTGGTTTGGCTTATCTGGAAACTTTTCAGAAAGGTCATACATTTCTCGATATATTTCTTTTCGCAATTCTTTGCTCAAATCACGCAAAACCTGTGTTACTGTTTTTGGTCGTGCAGCTGCATTTGTGTGTGTTGAATCTACAATAATCGATGTCGATTTTATAAGTCCTTTTTCTATCGCTTGACGAATCGTCTCTTTTAACATTTCTTCCAATATATCTTCCGTTAATCGGGTTTTGCGAAATTTGTCATCAAGCTTGGGTCAATTATTTTATCCTCAGGGTCTAAGTCAAGAAAATATTTAATTGCCATATCTGTACTAGCTTGAGAAATCAACCTCTCATCAGATATATCATTTAGCTTTTTCAAAAACATCAGCTTAAACATCATTTCAGGTTCTTTTGCTGGTCGTCCAAATGTTTCGCAATACTGTTTTTTTAACATTGGATTCACAAAACTGAAATCTATATTCTCTTTAACCTTTCTCAGAAAATGGTTTTCAGGCACAATTATGTCATATAAACTACGGTATTCTGATATTTTTATTTGACCATTTTCTCTAAGCATATTTAACCTCTTTTCATTTCTTCATTACCTTAATTATACCATTTTTATAACAAAAAAACCATCACAGTTTTCACATGATGGACTTTTTCAGTGCCCTTGTATATATGGGGTTTGAGAGTTCTAGTGAGAATTTTCAACCCCTCTTTTTTTATTGTTTTTTTGAAAATAAGCGGTTTTTAAGTATTGCACTCTCAAATGATAGGTTGTTATCGTTTGAGAGTGCAAAGCTATCGTTTGGGAGTGTCAACAATGTTGAAAACCCATGTGTTTGCTAGGTTTTAATAGTTTTCACATAAATAAGTTGTACCACTACAATATTAAGAAATCAATAACAATTAATTATTATTATATTAATTTATTTAAATGTTTGAAAATAATTTATTTTAACAAAACTTTAACATAATTCTAACAAAACTTTAACATAATTCTAATAAAACTTTAACAAGTAAAGGATATAATAACCTCAAGATAAATATTCAATAGGAGGCAATTAAAATGAGTGAAGAAAAATTTAATTACAATTATTCAGCTAAAGAACAAAAAGAGATTATTAAAATTAAAGATAAGTACCGCAAAAAAACTACTAAAGAAACAAAAGTTGAGGAACTAAAAAGACTAGATAAAAGTGCTACAAAATCGGCAACAATATGGAGTTTATTTTTAGGAATAATCGGAACTTTAGCTTTAGGTATAGGAATGGTTTGTACAATGGTTTGGATTAGCTATTTTACAATAGGTGTAATTATTGGTGTTATAGGTTTAGTCTTAATTGCGTTATCTTATCCGATTTATTTAAAAATAACTAACAAAAGACGTGAGAAAATCGCTCCAACTATAATGCGTCTTGCTGAAGAAATTGAAAGTTTTAAATAAAGAAGAACAAGAAATAAGACCAACATTTACAAAAAAATAGGTGTAACTACTTATGTTGTAAATGTTCATTTTAGTGAAAAATCTACGGAAACAATTAATGATAAAATAGAAAGAATGATTTAAAATGAGTGCGAGGGCTAAGGGGAAAAATAGGTGTATTTTTATAGCGTAAAACGTAAATTAAATTTTCAATATTTTTAATATCCTAAAACTGCGTGAGAAAAATAATAAAACGCTGAAAAACAAGTAAATATTGAAATTTTTGAAAATTATAAGAAACATTAAAAAATATTGGGAATTTCTGATATGATAAAATTACTTGAAATTAAAGGTGGTAGTATGATATACTGATGTAAATAATTATGTGAAAAGTAATATTTAACAGTGGGTAACAAATGAAAAAAAAGAAATTTTTATATGTTTTTTTAACATTTATTTTTATAGTTATAGTATGTGTTATTTGGTTTAAAACTCCAAAAAACATGACTAATATAAATGCTGATGATGTTTCATATATACAAATACGAGATGGTAGCACAGGTTTATATCATTATTTTGCTAGTGAAGAGGATATTAATCATATTATAAAAAATTTTAATGATGTCAAAGTTACACCTGACAAATTATCAATAGGTTATCTAGGTTGGGCGTACAATGTTAATATTTTTGGTGGAAATAATAAGGAGTTAAAAGAGTTTACAATAAATGGAAGTGATTATATTCGTAAAGATCCATTTTTTTATAAAGCAGTCGAGGGCAAAATTGATTTAGCAAATATTGAAAATTTGATTAAAGAAAAAGAAGTAGTTTTACAAGAAAATATTGAAGATGTGGTTTTATGGACGGTGAAATAATCACGTCAACAGATGAAAATGAAAGACCGACAGAAGATAATCAATCTAATTTTGGTATAGGATATGGGTATCAGTTTTTTGATGAAAAGCACATTGATGTATTTATTGATGATGAGGGTGCTGAAAAAGTCAAAGAAGAAAAAAATATTACTAATGCTAATGGCACAAAAATAGTGAGATAGCATAAAATCAGCGAGGAACGAGTGCTAATTATATGCGACATGCAAGATGATTTGCAAAGCAAATCATTAAGTCGAGCGTAATTTTTGTGCAGTAATATTTTTTTCTATCCTTTGTCAGCACCCTCATTGATGATAAATATATTAGATTTGAAAAAGAATTTAACTAGGGGGATATATGAAAAAGAATATTGAAATAAAAATTAATTATTGTACTCAAAGTAATTATTTGATAGATTTATTAATATAGCTACATTTTATATTTTTCACTAAAAAAACTCCGTAATTTTTAAAAACTACGGAGTTTTTAACATTTTTTTAACATATCTATGTTATA
>JBKECM010000189.1:0-1557 GCA_047974615.1 Lachnospirales bacterium | reverse complement strand
AGTTTTCTACAAGAAGCTATACTCGTTGTGAGATTTGCGGCAGACCTCATGCTACTCTTAGAAAATATGGTATTTGTAGAATTTGTTTTAGAGAACTTGCTTATAAAGGTCAAATCCCTGGCGTTAAAAAAGCTAGTTGGTAGAATGGAAGGAGGTTTTTTTAGATGTCAATGAGCGATCCAATTGCAGATATGCTTACAAGAATTAGAAACGCTAATACTGCTAAACATACTACTGTTGATATTCCATCTTCAAAAATTAAAATAGCTATTGCAGATATTTTGGTTAACGAAGGTTATGTTGCTAAGTATGAAGTTTTAACAGATGGCGTTAAAAAGAATATGAGAATTACACTTAAATATGGTGCAAATAAAAATATTAAAGTTATTAATGGTATTAAAAGAATTTCTAAGCCAGGTCTTAGAGTTTATGCAGACTCCCAAAATTTACCAAAGGTTTTAAATGGTCTTGGTACTGCTATTATTTCCACTAATAAAGGTGTTATTACAGATAAAGATGCTAGAAAAAATGGTGTAGGCGGCGAGGTTATTGCTTACATTTGGTAAATTTTAAAAAAATATAGGAGGTGCAGAACGTGTCACGTATAGGTAAAAACCCAATCACTATACCAGCAGGTGTAGATGTTAAGATTGATAAAACTAACTTTATTGTTGTTAAAGGACCAAAAGGTACTTTGGAGCGTAAATTAGTTGATGACATGAATATCGCAATTGAAGATGGTCAAATTATTGTAACTAGACCAAGTGATTTAAAAAGACATAAATCACTTCATGGTTTAACTAGAACTCTTATTTATAATATGGTTGTTGGTGTAACAGAAGGTTATACTAAAAACCTTGAAATCAACGGTGTTGGTTATAGAGTTCAAAAACAAGGTGATACCCTTAATTTTACTTTAGGTTATTCTCATCCTGTTACTATGAAGGACCCAGAAGGAATTACTTCAACTGTTGAAGGACAAAATAAAATTACAGTAAGTGGAATTGATAAAGAAAAAGTAGGTCAATTTGCGGCTGAAATTAGAAGTAAACGTCCACCAGAGCCATATAAAGGCAAAGGTATTAAGTATAGTGATGAAAGAATTAGACGTAAAGTCGGTAAAACTGGTAAGTAAATAAAGGGGTGAAATTATGATTAAGCAACAATCACGTAAAGAGATACGCGAAAAGCGTCATTATAGAATGCGTAAAAATATTAATGGAACTGCTGTTAAGCCAAGACTTGCTGTATATCGTTCAAATAAACATATTTACGCTCAAATTATTGATGATGTAGCCCAACATACAATTGTTTCTGCTTCTACTAAAGATAAAGAATTGGCAGGTAAGTTAGAAAAAACTTCTAATGTTGATGCTGCTAAGGCTGTTGGTGAATTAGTAGGCAAACGTGCTGTAGACAAAGGTATTACTACTGTTGTTTTTGACAGAGGTGGCTATATTTATCATGGAAAAGTTAAAGAATTAGCAGATGCTGCACGTAGTGCTGGCTTACAATTTTAGTAAAGGAGGAAAACTGCTTTGGGTAAAAAAATTGATG
>JBKECM010000082.1:0-114274 GCA_047974615.1 Lachnospirales bacterium | reverse complement strand
ATTTAAATTAGATAACTTCAATTTCATAAGATATACGATCGCCAACAAACTATTAATTATTAACAAATCCTTTAAAAGACTTAACAAATATATCTGAACTTATATATCTATTAAAATGCTCAGGTGTACGAAGTTTTCTTTCAACGCCAGGAGAACTCACTTCTAAAGTATAAGCTTTATCAATAGGATCAAACTCATCAAGTTTTTCAATTAACCCACGAGAAACAACCTCACATTCAGTGATACCGATTCCACCTTCTTTATCAAGAAAAATTCTTAAAACAAAATTACTTCCTTCTTTTACTAACTCCATATCATATAAAAAACAATTAGTTTCTTCCGTATATGGTGCTATATAATCGCTTATTGTTTCAAAAATTTCATTTTGTTTCACAAAATCACCTCCATTTATAACTTTAATTTTTGTTTTAATGAAATTTCGATATGCAAAGCTAATCAAAATCATAAAAATCCACATAGAACATAATCTAAAAATCAAAAATATTTTGTTCGATGTTGTTCATGTCTTTTATTTTTCATTATTAATAAATAAAGTGAGGTATTGCTTTTGCAAACCTCACTTTAAATAATTTATTATTATATACATAGTATAACACAAATAAAAATAAACGTCAACTTTTTTTATAAAAAAAACTAGTAAATAAGCTATTTCTTTTTTTATTGCCTATTTTTTTAAAATAAATGTATTTTTTTATTGACATAAACAATAAATTATTTTATAATTTATCTTTAAAGTTATATTAATGCAAATTTAAAAACTTATTGTTACGGAAAAGTAGTAAGGCAACAATTAAGCGAGCTAATGATGGTGTGAGATTAGTATTTGACCTTTACGAAAATAGAGCCGATAAAAAACAAACGTTAACTTCGTTACAGTTATTCAAGTGAGTCTATATTAGGCTAATTAGAGTGGTACCGCGGGTTTAACTCGTCTCTTATTGAGATGAGTTTTTTTATTGTTAAAAACTTAAAACTCATAAAACTTTAAAGCCAAGCATTGATTTAACAAAAAAATAATTATAAAATACACTCGGAGGATTTAAAAAATGTCAAAATCAAGTTTAAAATTCATTATAGTTTCTATAATAGGTTTTATATTTTTCGTAATGCCCATAACAATAGCAGGCAAAAACCAAATAGCTATTGCACATATCGCAAAATTTATAACAACAAATTTACTTTCACCATTTCTTATTTTCACACAAATAGTTTCTACATTCGTTATAATAGGAACTTTATTTAATAATATATTATTTAAAAAAAGTAAATTTTTAACAGACCTTTTTTCAGCGAGTATGGTAAATAAAATATTAAGAGTTTTAGGGTCTATATTATATATTATAACGGTAAATAGTTTATTTTTAGAAACACCTATTTTAAATTTATTTACAGATGGGAATACTGGTGGTGTTCTTGCTGGTGGTGATGGCTTACTTACAATATTGTATATTACATTTTTTGTTGGATTATTAGCATTACCTTCCTTAACGCATTTTGGTGCAGTTGAATTTTTGGGTACATTACTTGCACCTTTTATGAGAAAAGTTTTTAAAGTTCCGGGATATTCTGCAGTTGATGCTATAGCATCTTTTGTTGGGGATGGTACAATAGGTATTGTCGTAACAGACAATCAGTATAAACGTGGTTATTATACAAAAAAAGAAGCTTTTATTATTGCAACGAACTTTTCAATAGTTGGTGTAGCTTTTGCATCATCTGTTGCAACAGAACTTGGCTTTGGTAGCATTTTTAATATTTTTTATTTAAGTATTGCTTTAGTAACAGTTGTTATAGCTATAATATCTGCAAGATTACCCTATAAAAAATATGCAGATACATATTATGAAAATATAGAGCCAAAAAATCAAGAAGTACCAAAAGATATACATTTAGTAAAATATGCCTTTACAGAAGCAACAAAACAAGCAGAAAAAACTAATATAAAAGAAATAATTATAGAGTCATTTAAAAATATTTTAAATATTTACATAGGCTTTTTGCCAATTATTATGATAGTTGGTTCAACTTCATTAGTTCTTGCCGAATACACACCGATTTTCACATGGTTAAGTATATTTTTAGTACCTGTTTATGAGCTACTAGGTTTTACAAAAGAAGTAGCAACACAGATGGCACCAGCAACAATAGTTGGTATAGCTGATATGTATTTACCAGCCCTCTTTATAACAGAAACGCCTTCAGAAGCTGCAAGATTTTTTATAGGTGTTTTATCTTTCACACAACTAATTTTTATGTCTGAAACAGGTATGGTTTTAGTAAAAACAAAACTTGATGTAAATTTTTTTGATGTAATAAAAATCTTTTTATATAGAACATTATTATCAATACCTATTGTATTTGTAATTGTAAAAGTACTAGTTTCTCTAAGTTTAATCACTATGTAATATTCACAAAAAAACTGTAGAAAAGCTAATTGCTTTTCTACAGTTTTTTTATATCCAATTTTTATTATATTTATTTTTTATTTTTCCCCCTTGATTTATACCATAACCTAATGGAAAATCATCTACAGCAATAATAACATATCCATCTTCTACATTTTGAAAAAAAGGTAAATTTTCGTCAAGTATTACTGTATCACCTTTTATAAATTTATTTAAAAAATCATTGTTTTTTTGAAATTCATAAGGCACAGATATAAAATTTTTAAAATCTTTTGCTTTAAAAGGATACATAAAAACACTACTAGGAATAATTTTTTCGCTTTTCCCTTTTACTAAAATATCACAAAGGTAGAAACCTGACCGTACAGTTCTAAGCTTGTTTGTTTCAATAGGTAACTTATCAAAAATACAAAAAATTGAATTTTCGTGTCTATATAAAATTAAATTTTTGTTTATTAAGTACTCTTTAAAATCAAAGTTAAAAATCTTATTAAAAAATTTACATATACTGAAATATCCATCTTTATCTATATTAGACTTAATATAAGTAGCCTCTTTAGAAATTTCACTTCCTTTTTTATGTAACAAAGCTAAAAAATGACCTTCACCTATATGTTTATGTGGCAATATTCTATATGTAGAACTTCCATCAAAACCTTTTTCAAAAAAATCATCTCCAAAGGGAATAAGTTCATAACAATCATATACACTCATAAACCATTCAATAATTTTTTCATTTTCTTCCAAATTAAATGTACAAGTAGAATACATAATATACCCATCATCTTTTAGCATATTATGAACGGATTCTAAAATACTTTTCTGTATTTCTGAAAAGGAAGTACTTGCATCAACAGTCCAGTTACTCATAACTTTAGTATCTTTACGAAACATACCTTCTCCACTACAAGGTGCATCAACAAGTATTTTATCAAAGTATTTGTAAAAAACTTTCTCAAGTTTATCTTGACTTTCATTTAAGACAATAAAGTTTTCTATACCATGCTTTTCTATGTTACGAGCTAAAATTCTAGCTCGTTTGTTACTTAAATCATTAGCAACAAGTACCCCTGTTCCTTTTAACTTTTCACCTAAAAAAGTAGCCTTCCCTCCCGGAGACGCACATATATCAAGAACCTTATCAAAAGGACTTATAGGTAAAAAATTTGCAGGTGACATAGCTGATGGTTCTTGTATATAGTACAAACCTCCGGCATATAAAATATCCTTGGACATAACTTCTTCTTGGGTATAAAAACCACTATTGCACCATTTAACCTTTTGCAAATCAAAATATTTACTAAATGCTTCATCGTCAATTTTCAATGTATTATATCTTACACCACTTTTTATTTCTTCATCTAAACATTTTAGAAAATCATTATATTCATTTTCAAATAACTTTTCCATAGAATTTAAAAAATCTCTATTATACTCTTTCATATTCCTCCAAAACCTAAATTTAAAAGCTTTTTCAAGTACTATTAATCACACACACGAGGGTGCTGATAAAGGATAGAAAAAAATTAATTTAGGAGTTTTTCAGCACCCTCCATACACACTACTATATTAAATTTATTCTACCTTTTTACTTTTAACATTATTATATTTTTATATTTACCTTTTTTTACATAACTTTTTTTGGTTATTTTTTATAAAATATTAGTTCAATAGTTATATAATACCACAAAATTAATAAAAAAGAAATTTTTTTTAAAATACTATTTACAAATCTAAATTTATTTGTATAATAATAATATAATATTTTTTAGGAGGATTAAGATGTTAGGTGTAAGCCAAATGACAATTTATTCAATCGATGAAGATTTTGATATGATTGAGGTAGAAGGTGAAGTTGTATTTGATAACGATCATACTTGTGACTTTACGTGTACTATAAACACAGAAGATAACACAATTGAGAACCTTGAATTTGATATCGATACAGATGAAATAGATATGGACGATTTTAAAGCGAAAGTTCAAAAAGCAGCAAAAAACTATGAAGACTAATATTTAAAATTTATATATAATGAGCCATATAAATTATTACTAAAATAATTTATATGGCTCAAATTTTATAATATCAGAACTAACACATCTAAACGTAGTATTTCCATATATACCATTCACTTGCTCCATTATGCCATTTTCACCATGAATATGACCATAAAAACAAGTGTTAATACCAACATTAACTATAGTATCATATATATCTAAATTACTATTTCCCCTTTGAAAATCAAGTTTTAAAATAGGTGGATAGTGTAAAGCTAAATAAATATCCTTTTTATTAAAACCATTTTTTATAAAATAATCCAAAGAACTTAAAATTCTTAAATTTTCTCTTTTTAAAATTTTTATATCCTCTTCAGTATATATATCACCAACATAGTAACCTTTATGTAAAATAAAGGCTTTTTTATTGATAATTACATTTTGATTTTTTATAAAATAAATATCTTCATATTTTGAATTTAAAGTATTAAGCTTTTCAAACCAGTAGTCGTGGTTACCTCTAAATATAATTTTTTTACCCTTAAACTTATCTAAAAAGTCTAAAGTTTCAAAAGCATCATAATACCTTTTCGCCCAACAAGTATCGCCACAAAGTATTAAAATATCATTTTCTTTTAAAGACTCTAAAGCTTTTACAACTTTTTCAAAATGATTTAAAAAACTAGGAAACTTATCCATTTCTTTATTTTCAATACCAATACTTAAGTGTAAATCACCTATCAAATAAAGATTTTCACATTTAAAATATAAATCGTCCTTCATTTTTCTCCTATATTTGATAAGCATATGTGGCAATACGTATATCTTCACGTAAACCTTTTAAAGCATCAATATCTTTTTCAAAATCTATCTTAAAAAACTTGCTATTATATTCATTTGCAAGTTCAATATTTTCATTTAAAACAAGTTTTTGTATGTCACGTAATATTTCTTTTATAAGCATATCTTTATATTTAACCATTTCTTGCA
This sequence comes from Lachnospirales bacterium, assembly GCA_047974615.1. GTDB lineage: Bacteria > Bacillota > Clostridia > Lachnospirales > CAMZNU01 > JBKEBX01. The sequence continues at coordinate 108,860 of JBKECM010000082.1, read as the reverse complement.
CTTCAAATATTTCATGACGAATTGTACTCATCTCCATATCCATATTAAAAGCTGCGTTTGCAGAAGCAACAAGTCTTTCTTGAATATGACCGGGAATATTACCAGCATATTTATATTTTAACGAATGTTCAATAGTTGCCCAAAAATCCATAGCCATAGTTCTTATTTGTATTTCAATAGGTATTTCAACAACACCTTCAGGCAACATTACCTTATATCTAAGTATAAGATGATAACTTCTATAACCAGAGCTTTTTGTGTTTTTAACATAATCTTTTTCCTCAAGAATAGTTAAGTCAAAACCTGTACGAGAACGTATATGTTCTACAACTAAATCAATATCTTTAACGAAACGGCATATTATACGTACTCCGGCAATATCTTCTATTTTGTTCCATATTTCATTTATAGGAATGTCTTTTCTTCTTGCCTTTTCTAAAATAGAACTAGTACTTTTTATACGACCCTTAACGCTTTCAATAGGAGAAGGCATATTTTTTTGTAAAAAAGCCATTTCATAGTTTTCGAATTTACATATTATTTCTTTTATTCCCTGTTCATAAGGTATAAGTTTCTCTTGCCAATTAATTATTTCCATAAAAACTCCTTTAAAAATCTTTTTTCAAAATTAAAAAGTTATAAGGGTTTATATATTCTTTTTCCCCATTACTTAATATATACATATTCATATGTGCCTGCCCCTTAACAATTCCTATAGGGTCTTTTGCAAATAAAATGTCATTTATATTTATATCGTAAATTTCTGCCAAATTACTAAATTCATAAAAAATATTTGAAGATGATTTTAGTACAACACGATAATAATCTTCTTCAGCGAAAATACCAATAACTTCTAATGTCCCAAAACTTTCAAGATCAAAAGTATACTTGTCACCTGTTAGTAAGGTACTACCTGATACAGTAGTTATTTCATAATTTTCACCATAATCATTTTCATCAAAATCTTTAAAAATACCTTTTAAATAAGTTAAAGTAGCCATATTTTCAGACAACAAATAATTTCTTAAAACATCATTACTTTCCTTAGGATTTACTAAACTACCATCTTTAAAATATACAAAGTATGAAACAAACAAAGGTTCGCCATAATTTTTTTCAAACTGTTTAATTTTTTCAATATCTGATGATGTAAAAATTTTTTCATTAAACTCAGAAATATCCAAATGAAAATCTTTTCTAAAATCAAAATAAATTAGTATAACTACAATTAAAATAAAAGCTGCTACGATGATATTTATGTATATTTTTTCATGACTAAGATTTTTCAAAATATAACTCCCTATATATTATTATAATATAATATATAGTAGTTTTGAAAATAAAATTCCTAAAAGTTTAATTGTACCATTTTTTAATACTTTTACCTTCTAAATAGTCACAACATTCCCCTTGAAAAATATTTTCATCTAAAAGTTCAGCCTCTATTTCGTCTTTAATTACCCAAGCAGAACGACCCCAGTTAGAAAAAACGGCTTCTTCTTCATTACTTCGACCTATAAGCCTTTGTACGCTTATATTAGGTGCTATATACTTTAAAAAAGTTTTAACACGTTCTTTATATTCATACGGCGTAATAACTTCAAATTTTTTAGCTAAATAATCATCAGCCATTTTAGTATTTTTAACAATAAATAATCCGTGTAATTTTACAAAATCACTTTTGCAAACTGTAATGATTTTAGCAGTTTCAATAACATCAATAACATTATCATTAGGTAAATTTAAAATAACGTGTGTAGTTAGTTGCAACCCATAGCTTTTTATTAAATTTGCAGCTAAAATATATTCAGCCAAAGTATGACCTCTATTTATTTCTATTAAAGTATGATAATTTGCAGTTTGCAAGCCAAGTTCAATAGTAATATCAATAGACTCTTCATCTTTTAACTTACTTAAATATTCGCATATTTGCGTATTAATACAATCAGGTCTTGTAGATATAGCAAGTTCAACAATACTAGGATCAAGTGCTTCTTCCATATATTTTTTAAAACTGTCAAAGGGCAAGTATGTATTAGAAAAGTTTTGAAAATATGCAATAAACTTTTTTGCTTTATATTTTTTACCGATATAATCGATATTAACCTTAAGTTGCTCTTTTACCGACATACTTTGAGGTAGACATTCTAATCCAGCCCCAAGTTCACCACAAAATGTACAGCCATTTTTTGACACTTCACCATCTCGATTAGGACAAGTAACAGGCAAATTAATAGGTATTTTATATACACGTTCTCCAAAACGTTCTTTTAAATAATTTGAATACACGTTATAGTTCATATTACCTCACAAACCTTAAATTACTATGTTGTAATGAAACAACTAAAAAATATTAAACTAAATTTTCATACAAAAAATATAATAATCTTAAAGCAAAATTTCATTCAATCTTAGTCCATTATATCATAATAACACTACTATTACTAGTATTGTTATATATATTAAATTTCTAAATTTTTACAATTTTTTATCATTATATACAAAAAAACAATAAATAAATGCATTTATTTATTGTTTTTTGTATTATATAATTATAAATTACCTAAATCACTATTTCTAAAATGTAAATAACAAAGAGGAATATAAAGTTCATTACCACCAACTAAATATTGTTCGCCTTCTTTTATAACTTTACGTTTTTTTACACCATCAACTTCAATTTCTGTAACACGAGCATTTTGTGTAGCAAGCTTACCACACCAACAAATACTTTTTATTTCTTCTTTTCTATCAGCAAGTTCTATAAGTCGTTTACTTCCTTCAAATAAATAGCTTTTAAAGTCTGTTAAAAGACCATAACAAATAATAGGTATGTCAAAATCAATAGCAAAATCTTTTAAATCATTTACTTGTTTTGTAGTTAACCAGTGTGCCTCATCTATAATTATTACATCTGTATTTTTACTAGTAATGTCTTTAAATAATTCTTCTATACTATGAGTTTCTGTAATAACCTCACAAGGCATAGAATCGCCAGTTCTTGAGCAAATCTCCAAACTTCTAGTATCAAGTGCCGATTTATAAACTTTAGCAATAAGATTTCTTTCCTTATAATTGTAAAAAGTTCTAATACAATCTAAAGTTTTTCCCCCACCCATTGCTCCGAATTTAAAATACAATTTAGCCATAACTCCTCCAAAATTAAATTATAATTTCATTTTGTTTTTTAAAATTTCTATATTACTAACATCAATATCATTAATTTCAATATTAAAATAATCACATTTTTCTTTTAGTATCTCAAGTGGTAACCCTATAATATTAGAGTATGAACCAGAAATCTCAATTAAAAAATCTTCTTCTACTTTTTCAATCATAAAACCACCAGAACAAAATTTGTATAAATCCAAATCTAGCCATTTTTTGACCTTTTCATCACTTAAATCCTGAAATTTCACTTTTGAAATAACAGTTTCTTTTTTCTCAAAAACAATTTTGCCATTTTCAATTTTCAAAAAAACAAAACCAGAAATTACCTCTTGCTCTTTACCTTCATAGGATTTTATCATAGAAAAAGCTTCATCATAGCTTTTAGGCTTTAATAAAATTTTATTATCAAAAGAAACAATAGTGTCTGTTGCCACAATAAAGTCATTTTCAATATCAAAAAAATCTTTTACAGCTATCGCCTTTTTATAAGCAACTTCTCTTATGCCTTCATATAAATCAAAATCATTAGAGAAACTTTCGTCAACTTCAACACTTAGGTTTTTAAAGTCTTTAAATAGAAGGTCCATTAATTTTATTCTTTGTTTTGAGCTTGAAGCAAGTATCAAAAAAACACCACCTTATATTAATATTGAACTTCTTTTAAGTATAAACCCATAGGTGCAACAGTTATACCTGCAAGTTGTCTATCTTTTGCCAATAAAACTGTTTCAATATTATTAAGTTGCATTTTCTTTTGACCTATAGCAAGAACACAACCCATCATAATTCTTATTTGATTATATAAAAACCCATCACTTGTAAATGTAAAATGAATTTCATCATTAATTTCTTCTATAGAAGCTTCAAACATAGTTCTTTCTGTAGATTTTTTTGTTTTTTTCATAGAAGAAAAACCTATGAAATCGTGTTTACCTACAAATAAAGTCATAGCTCTTTTCATAAGTTCAATATCTAAAGGCTCATCAACAAAAAGACAAAGATTACGTCTTAATGGGTCGTGAATTTTATTATTTAAAACTTTATAAACATAAGTTTTTTGTTTAACGTTTAGTCTGCTATGAAATCTTTCTTCGGCCTCACTTACTTCAAGAACAGCAATACTAGTAGGTAATTCTTTATTTATGTTAGTTAAAAAATCTTTTATAACAAATTTTTTGCCTATTTTAAAATTCACAACTTGTCCTATAGCATGAACACCTTTGTCTGTTCTACCAGAAGCAAAAGTTTCTACTTTTTCACCTAAAACAACTTCAATACTATTTTCAAGTACATTTTGAATTGTATTTTTTGTATTACCTTGTGCTTGCCAGCCATTATGGTTACCACCATCATAAGAAATTATCATTTTGTAATTATACATCTTCTCTACCTCTACGCAAATATGCTACTTTCTCTTTATCGTAATATTTTTTATCTTTTACCTCATCAGGTAAATATTGTTGCTCAACTTCACTATAAGGATAATTATGTGGATAAATATATCCACTACCAAACCCAAATTTCTTTGCTCCCTTATAGCTATTATCTTTTAAATGATTTGGTATATCTTTGATTGTAATATTTTCAGCATCTTCTAAAGCTAATTTAATACCTACATAACTTTCATTTGTTTTTTTAGCCGTTGCTAAATATGTAACACATTGTGCAAGTATTATACGTGCCTCAGGCATACCGACAAACTTAACAGCATTTGCACAATTTACAGCCATAGTAATAGCATAAGGGTCGGCATTGCCTATATCCTCCGAGGCAGAAATCACCATTCTTCGTGCAATAAACATTATATCTTCACCAGCTAAAAGCATCTTACTTAAATAAAACAAAGCTGCATTAGGGTCAGACCCTCTTATTGATTTAATAAAAGCAGATATAATATTATAATGCATATCACCTTTTTTATCATATCTTATTACTTTTTTTTGAATACAGTTTTCAGCTATTTCAATATTGATGTTTTTCACACCTTCAATTTCATTAGTTGTTAAAACAGCAATTTCCAAAGCATTAAGTGCCACTCTAGCATCACCATTTGACATACTTGCAAAAAACTCAAGTACTTCTTCGTCAATATAAATATTATAAACCCCTAAACCCTTTTCTTTATCAATAATAGCTCTTTTTAAAACTTCAATTATATCACTTTCTATAAGTGGTTCAAGAGAGAAAATTGTACTTCTTGATAATAAAGCGCCGTTGACTTCAAAATATGGATTTTCAGTAGTAGCACCAATAAGAATAATTAAGCCACTTTCAACATGAGGCAACAATAAATCTTGTTGTGATTTGCTAAATCTATGTATTTCATCAATAAATAAAACAGTTCTTTTATTAGAAAAGCTTAAATCTTTTTCTGCTAAGTCAATAATATCTTTTACTTCTTTTGTATTTGAAATGGTAGCATTAATACTAATAAATTTCGTATTATTTAAAGTTTTAGAAATAATATTAGCTAAAGTTGTTTTTCCAGTACCAGAAGGTCCATAAAGAATTATCGAGGTAAGTCTATTACTTTCTAACATTCTATACAAAAGCTTACCTTTACCTACAATATGTTTTTGTCCATAAAAAGTTTCAAGGGTGTCAGGACGCATTTTCGTAGCTAATTGTGCATTGTTTCTTTCTTGTTCATTTTTATTTATATCAAATATTGAAATATTATTTTCCAAAATAGCACCTCATTTAACTTATAAACATAGCATCACCAAAACTAAAAAATCTATATTCCTCCTCAACAGCTACTTTATAAGCATTTAGAACATTTTCTTTACCTGCTAAGGCAGAAACAAGCATTATAAGTGTACTTTCAGGCAGATGAAAATTAGTTATTAAAGCATCTACAACTTTGAATTTATAAGGTGGATAAATAAAAATATCTGTGTTACCTGATGAAGGCGTTAAAAATCCATTTTCATCGGCTACACTTTCAAGAGTTCTTGTAGACGTTGTGCCAACTGATATAACTCTGTTACCTTTTTTCTTGCACTCATTTATTATATCACAAGCTTCTTTTGAAACATTATAAATTTCTGAATGCATAATATGTTCTAAAATATTATCAACTTTAACAGGTCTAAATGTTCCAAGTCCAACGTGCAAAGTGATATTTGCAATATTAACACCTTTGTCTTTAATTTTTCTTAAAATTTCAGGCGTAAAGTGTAAACCAGCAGTAGGTGCTGCTGCTGAACCCTTATGTTTTGCATATACTGTTTGATATCTATCTTTTTCTTCAAGCTTTTCTGTTATATATGGAGGGAGTGGCATTTCTCCCAGTTTGTCAAGTATTTCTTCAAATATACCTTCAAAATCAAATTCAACTATTCGATTTCCCTCAGTTACTATATCCTTTATCTTACACTTAAGTAAGCCGTTGCCAAAAACAATTTCATCACCTATACGTGCCTTTTTACCGGGAAAAACAATAGTTTCATATGTCTTATCATCTAACCTTTTAAGCAAAAGTACTTCAACCTTCGCGCCCGTTGTTTTTTGCCCAATTAATCTTGCAGGTATTACCTTTGTATCATTTATTACAAGACAATCACCTTCCTTTAACAAATCGACAATATCATAAAAATGCTTGTGTGATATAACACCGGTTTCTTTACTTAAAGCTAGCATTTTCGAGCTACTTCTATCTAAAAGAGGTGTTTGTGCTATTAAGCTTTCCGGCAAATCAAAATAAAAATCTTCTTTTTTCATAAAGCTCCTAAAGGGACTCTCAAGAAAAAACTTAAGAAGTCCCTATATAATTTATTAATATAAACTTATTCCAGAATAATAGTGCTTTAAAATTTGGTCATAAGTATATCCGGCTTTAGCCATACCATTTGCCCCATGTTGTGATAAGCCAACTCCATGACCCCAACCTTTACCAGATAATTCTAAAATATTTGTAGCACCATTACTACTAGATGTAACATATTCATTTTTTGTAATAATATTTTGTATGTTATTAGCACCTAAAACAACTAGGCTACTAGTATCAATTTGCGATGTACTCGTATCATTTACAATATATATATCACTAAAAACAACTTCAACAACACCAGATGTTTTGTTTATTACATCAATTACAGAAGTAGAACTACTAGTATAAGTTTCACCAAAACTATTTGTTATAGTAAACATAGTACTATCTAAAGAATAATCATAATTAGCAAAAAAAGCTCTAATATTATCTTTTGATACTACAAAACTTCCCTTCTCACCAGTAAAAGTTAAATCAATAGCTCTACCATAACTATCTTTTTTTGTAACAACAACACTAGTAACAGTACCAATATCTTTTCCAAAAACTTTAGCAGCCGTTGTAAGTTGAGACTGTGTAAACTGTCTAGTCCATGTTTTACCTGTAGTATCGTAGCTGTCATCTACAGCTCTAAGATAAGGCACAACATTTACCCAAACATCTTCAGAGTTTGCACTTGCACCACCTGAACTTGAATAAAAAACTGCATTTATAGGTTCATTGTCGTAATAAGCCATTATTCCTCTAGTCTCGTTAACAGCTTTAGTTGTAATATCACTTTCATTAGCGTAACCTGTGTAAACTTGACAATGAGTTGTATCGCATACGTCATAACCATAATCATCATGTGTAACTTGTGTATAAACATAATTACGAGCAGCAACAGCTTGAGCCTTAAGTGCTTCAAACTCCCATGAAGATGGCATTTCCGAAGGTACAACAGAATATAAATACTCTTCAAGTAAAACAACATTAATTACTTTTAAAGTATTATCCTTATTTTTTTGTACTTCCATTATACCTCTGTAGATGTCTTTATCTGAAACTGTTTGATATTTCGAATTTACATATGAATAAGATATGTAAAAAGGATTATTGTTTATATCACAAACTTGTGGTTTTAAATCATTACTTATGTAAATCATAATAGGTTTTCCATCATCAGAAAGTTTAAATATGTTACTATGGTTTATAACCATAGCACTTTGATTATAAAAGCTTGTATAGTTGTCCATTTCTACATTCGCTGCATTATCGTCTGTATATGGTCCAAGTACTACAGTATAACTTTCAGCACCTGAAATAGCTACAACTGCAGGAAAAGCTTGAGCAACTAGTTCATTTTTATAATTGTTTGCGTCTTCAAAAGTATTAAAAGTAATTGCTAGTTGAACATAGCTACTACTATCTGCTGACAATTTTGGTGCTACAAGGTTGGTAAAATTAGCACCCCTTGTAGTAGGCTGTGAAGCACCTGTTAAACTTCCATTTAATTCATATCCTGCTTTTATATCACTAAGATTAATGTCTAGTTCATCTATTGAAAAATAACTACTTTCAAGACCAACTCGTATATAATACTCAGTATCTGTAGCATAAATTTCCTTAGTGAAGGAAAATATTAAAATTAAAGCAATTATAACACCAAATTTATTTTTCAAAAAAACACCCCTATTTTCTAAGTTCTATTCCTAAATTTGTTTCTAATGCTTTTAAAATTTTATTCATAGTATTAGTTATTTCTTCTTCTGTTAAAGTTCCATCGTTACTTCTAAGAACAATTTTATAAGCAACACTTTTTTTGTTTTCACCTACTTGCTGACCTCTGAAAACATCAAAAAGTTCAATACTTTCAACAATAGAGCTTGAATTATTTTCAATTATTTTTTCTATTTCACGAACTTCAAGTTTTTCGTCAACAACAAGTGCAATATCTCTAGTAGAAGCTGGGAACTTTGGTATAGGCTTATAAATAACTTTCAAATTGCATTTTGATAAAATTTCATTTAAGTATATTTCAGCAACATATGCACGTGTACCTATATCAAAATTATTAAGTACTGTTGGGTGAACTTCACCTATATAGCCTATATCAACGTTATCAACAGTAACTCTCGCCGTTCTAGTTGGGTGCATATAAGGGATATTTCCCTCCGTAACAAACTCAACCTTAGAAAGACCAATTCTATTAAAGACACTTTCAAGTATTCCTTTTAAGCCATAAAAGTCTACATTACCATATGCACCTAAAGATAAAGTATAATTTTCAGCTGGTAACTCTTTTAAAGGTAATTCCTTTGCAATATATGTTTTCCCAATTTCGTAAAATAATACATCTTTATTTCTATTATTGTAATTTGTAGATAAACTTGTAAGCATACCATTCATTAAAGTAATACGCATAGCTGAAAAATCTTCACCTAAAGGATTACTAATAATTATTGATTTTTTTCTAGCAAAATCTTCTCCTAACAAAAGTTTATTAAAAGCCTTTGGACTTTCAAAAGAAAAGTTTTTTATTTCGCTAACACCAAGTGATGATAGTTCCTTTTCAATAATTTTTAAAGTAGTTTGTTTTTCATTAAGTCTACCTACAGTAGGACGACCAATGGCTAAAACAGGCTCAATTTTATCATAACCATAGGCACGTGCAACTTCTTCTGCTAAATCAGCCTCGATTTCAATATCAGGTCTAAAAGTTGGTGCATATGCTTTATTACCTTTAACTTTGATTTCAAAAGCATTTAAATATTTTATTATTTCTTCATCGCTTATTTTAACACCAATAATATTATTTATACCTTCAAAAGTAAAGTCAACAACATTTCCTGTAACTTTATTTAAATAAACATCTACAAAAGTTTCAGAAATTTCTTTACCACATTTTAACATTTCAACAAGTTCTAAAGCTCTATCTAAAGCTTCGTCAATAGTATTAGGGTCTAAACCTTTTTCGTATTTTGTAGAACTATCAGTTCTAACTCCTAATTTTTTACTTGAAATACGTACATTTGCATTATCAAAATTTGCACATTCAAATAAAACAGTAGTAGTATCATCTGTTATTTTAGTATGTTCACCACCTATGATACCTGCTATAGCTATTGGTTTTTTACTGTCAGCAATAACCATTGTATTAACTGGAAGCACTCGTTCTTCACCGTCTAAAGTAGTGATTTTTTCACCTTCTACAGATTTTCTAACGATTATACTTTTGTTTTCAACAGTTGAAACATCAAAAGCATGCATAGGTTGTCCATATTCCATCATAACATAGTTTGTAATGTCTACAAAGTTGTTAATTGGACGTAAACCTGCTGAAACTAAACGACGGCGTAACCATAATGGAGAAGGTTCAACTTTAACATCTTTAACTACAGCACATTTATAACGATAACAGTTTTCATCTTCGATTTTAACTGAAACATAATCTTCTGTTTTAAGACTACTTGTAGTATTATATTTTGGTTTATTTACACTAAATTTGCTGTTATAAGCAACACCAACTTCACGACTTAAACCAATAATTGAAAAACAGTCTGGTCTATTTGACGTAATTTCAAACTCAACAACTACTTCTTCAATCAAAAGGGCTTCTTTTGCACATGAGCCAACTTCTACTTTATCATTAAAAATATAAATACCATTTTCTGGAGCTTCAGGATATTCAGCAGTAGTAAACCCTAATTCTTCTATAGAACAGAACATACCTTGTGACTCAACACCACGTAATTTACCATTTTTAATTTTAAGACCACCATGTAAAACAGCACCATCTAAAGCTACAGGTACTTTTGCACCAACAAAAACATTTGTAGCAGCAGTAACGATTTGAAGTTTTTCTTTTTTAATATCAACTTGGCAAACCACAAGTTTATCTGCATCAGGGTGCTTTTCGATTGAAAGTATTTCACCTATAATTACATTTGTAATTTCTTTGCCAACTTCTTCAATAACTTCAACTTTTTGCCCAATCATTGTAAGTCTTTCTAAAAACTCACGAGGGTCAATTTCTTTAACATTTATATCTAAATAATCAACTAACATTGATAAAGGTAATTTCATAATAGGCCTCCCAAAAATTTTATCTAAATTGTTTTAAAAATCTATCATCGTTTTCATACATAAGTCGTAAATCAGTAATGCCATATTTTTGCATAGCAATACGTTCAAGACCCATACCAAAGGCAAATCCAGAATATTTTTTATGATCAATACCACACATTTCTAAAACTTTAGGGTGAACCATACCACAGCCTAAAAGTTCAATCCAACCTTCACCTTTGCAAGTTCTACAGCCAGCACCTTTACAAGCAAAACAAGAAACGTCCATTTCTGCAGACGGCTCCGTAAAAGGAAAGTGATGTGGTCTAAATCTAACTTTTGTTTCTTCACCTAAAAGTTCTTTAGCAAAAACTTCTAAAGCACCTTTTAAATTTGCCATTGTGATATTTTCATCAACAACTAATCCTTCTAACTGATGAAAAACAGGTAAATGAGTAGCATCTACTTCATCAGAGCGATAAACTCTACCGGGAGCAATAATTCTAATTGGTAAAGTTGCTCCTTCCATAACTCTAACTTGTACAGATGAAGTTTGTGTACGAAGTAAAAATTCATCATTAATATAAAAAGTATCTTGTTCGTCACGTGCAGGGTGATTATCAGGAATATTTAAAGCTTTAAAGTTGTAATAGTCCTCTTCAACCTCAGGTCCTTCAGCAACTTCATAACCCATTCCTAAAAAAATATTTTCAATATCTTCTATAACAATGCTCATTGGGTGACGTCTACCAACATCTTTTTTAGTTCCTGTCATAGTAACATCTATATAATCATCTTCAATTTGTTTAGAAATTTTATCATCTAAAAATTTTTTGTTTTTTAACTCTAAAGTTTCTTCAAATTCAACTCTTAATTCATTTACAAGTTGTCCAAATTCAGGTCTATCATCTTTTGGAATATCCTTCATACTTTTCATAAGTAAAGTGATTTCACCTTTTTTACCTAGCATTTCCACTTTTAAATCTTCTAAACTTTTCAAATCAGTAATTGTTTCTAGTTTAGCTAAAGATTTCTTTTTAATTTCGTTAATAGTTTCTTTCATAAGATAATCTCCTCATATATTTGATTATAGCATAAGCTATATCTTGTTAGTTTATTAATAAGACTCTACATAATAAATATGTACGCTTATATAAAAATCAAAAAATCCTCTGCCCAAATTGGACAGAGGACGAAAAACGCGATACCACCTCATATTTTAATGTTTTTCACAAAACATTACTCATAGTGTGCAAACACACACTTGTGATATAACGGTCACCTACCGACTAACCCTACTTAATTTCAGGTAGTTGCTCCAGAATGAATTCAACTTGATTTGTTTATAATCTCTCACCTACCGATTATTCTCTGAAAACAAAATACAAATTTACTTGTTTCTATCTATGCATTTATTTATTATATTTATAATAACAGAAAATAAACTATAAGTCAATACATAATGTATAAAGGCACACTCAAAAAAAATAAACTTTAATAATAAAAATTTAAAACATTTTCTCTTGCATTATTTATTAATGTGTGATATAATATTTAATTGTTGACAAAATTAAATATTTTTCTGGGGTGCCGAATGTTATTTATTTAGATGATATAATTTCTTTTATTTAAGTGACTAAAGGCAAATTGTCATAATTACTTTAAACTAGAGATTATAAGTTAAGATATCTTATAGCACTTTTTTTTATGCAAATTATTTGGATAAAAATTTTTCAATAATTTATTACTTTAAATCTCCTCGACTATTTTTAAAAGGAGAAAAAATGGAAAACTTTAATGAAACAATGGAAAGCAACAAATTTGAGGATTTACTTACAGACAAAGATATTTTAAAAGCAATATACGATATGGTATATACAGAAGCAACACCTATTCAATCACAATCAATAAAGTTTGTAAAAGAAGGTTATGATGTAATAGGACAATCACAAACAGGTACAGGAAAAACTGCTGCTTTTGGTCTTCCTACACTTGAAAAAATTGATGAAGATATAAAAACAGTACAAAGCATAATTTTATGCCCTACTCGTGAGTTAGCTATGCAAGTAGCAGAAGAATTCAGAAAATTCTTAAAATATAGAAAAGACATAAAAGTTTTACCAATATATGGTGGTCAACCTATCGACAGACAAATACAAAGTTTAAAACGCGGAGTTCAAGTTGTAATTGGTACTCCGGGACGTGTTATAGACCACATTAACCGTAACACCCTAAAGTTAAATGATGTAAAAACTGTAATACTTGATGAAGCTGACGAAATGTTAAATATGGGCTTTAGAGAAGATATCGAAGAGATTTTAAAGTCAGTTCCAAAAGAACGTCAAACAGTACTTTTCTCTGCAACAATGCCTAAAGAAATTTTAGAATTAACAAGACAATATCAAACTGAACCAAAACATATAAGAATCAAGAAAAAAGAGCTTACAGTAGAAACAATAAAACAATATTATTCTGTAACAAAGGAAGCTTTAAAGTTTGAAGCTTTATGTAGATTTATAGACCAAAACAACCCCGATCTAGCTATAGTATTTTGTAATACTAAAAAACGTGTAGATGAAGTAGTTGAAGAACTACAAAAAAGAAACTATTTCGCTGAAGGTTTACATGGAGATTTAAAGCAACTTCAAAGAGATAATGTAATGAAAAAATTTCGTAACAAAACATTACAAGTACTAGTAGCAACAGACGTTGCAGCACGTGGTATTGACGTAGATGATGTTGATATGGTAATAAACTTTGATTTACCACAAGATTATGAATACTACGTACACCGTATTGGACGTACTGGTCGTGCTGGAAAAAGTGGTACTTCTTATACATTCGTAACTGCACGTGAAACAAGAAGATTTGAAGATATTTTAAAATTTACTAAATCAAGTGCTGAAAAAATAACACCACCTTCTGCAAAAGATATAGCACAGGCTAAGAAAAAAGAGTTTATTACAACAATAAAAGAAAATATATTATTAAATAACGATACAGAAATGTATCAAGAAATTGTAGATACCCTTAATCATGATGGTTATACAACAGAGCAAGTCGCACTAGCCTTAATATATGATAAACTTTTCGATAGCTCTATTCAAGATATTAACTTTGAAGAAAAGCCACGTTCAAGAGATAGAGATAGAGATAAAGAAAAAGGCTCAAACAAAAAAGGTTCAACTTCTATTGAAGAAAATATGACAAGATTATTCTTAAATGTTGGTAAGCGTGATAGAGTAGATGTTCGTGACATTGTAGGTTGTATAGCAAACGAAACAGGCATACGTTCAAGACATTTAGGTAAAATTATACTATTTGATGAATTTACATTTGTTGACGTTGAAACAGAATTTAGTGATAAAGTTGTTTCTACTTTAAAAGATGTAACATTAAAAAATAGAACAGTTAGTGCCGAAATTGCAAAAGTAACAACATCAAGACGTGAGCGTTCAGACAGAGGTGATCGTCAATATTCAGATAAAAAATCAAAATTTGGTTCAAACTCAAACAAAGATTTTAAAAGTAAAAAAACAAATGGCGACAAAAAAGGCTTTAGTAAAATGAAATTTGATGACAAAAGCTCAGATAGAAGAAAATTTGACGACAAAGGCTCAGATAGAAGAAAATTTGACGACAAAGGTTCTGACAGAAAGAAATTTAGTAAATCAAAAAGTTATACAGACAAATAATATTTCTTAAATATTAAAAAGCAGACAACCTATTGTCTGCTTTTTTATTTGGTAACGTTGCCTTTTGCAATGAAGCCATATAGTAAAATTATTATAATATATTTGTTAAAATTTCATTACTTCTAAGTAAGAATTTATTCATTTCTTCAGAAGTCAAAGTTTTATGTCCTATTTTAGCTAAATCATATAAATAATTACATATCAAATTTTGCTTTTCTGAATCTGAAGTTTCTAAAAGCTTTTTAACTATTTTAGAGTTACCATTTAAAACTAGTGTTTCATCTTTTGGCATAGAGCCCATAGGCATCATTCCACCATACATTTTCATCATTTCTTCCATACGGCGACTTTGTTCAGACAAAAGTAGCATTGAAGTAATATTTATGTCTTTAAGATTTTCAATTTTAATTTTTAATTGCTCATCATTTAAAGATTTTTTAAATAATTCTTCTATATCGCTTGCATTTTCGACATTACCCTCTTCTTTAAATATATCGGAAACTTCACTATCAATACGACCAAATTTCAAATCACCTTTGTTTTGCTCAATATATGACATAAACGGTGAATCTAATCGTGTTTCAAGAATTGCAACTTGAATATCATTACCCTTAAACATATTTACATATTGTGCTTGAGTATTAGGATTATCGCTATAGAATATCTTTCCAGATGTTTTATGTGAGTTATTATCTAAATATTCTGAAATGGTTACGTAGTCACCTTCTGTTGTTTTAAACACAAGATACTCTTCCATTTTTTCATAAAATTTATGGTCACGAATACAACCGTATTTAATAAACTGATTAATATCGTCCCAATATTTATTGTATTCTTCTCTATCTTTTTTAAATATAGATTTAAGTTTATCAGCAACTTTTTTAGTTATATAGTCACTCATTTTTTGAACATAACCATCATTTTGTAAAAAGCTTCTTGAAACATTTAAAGGTAAATCAGGACAATCTATTACGCCTTTTAAAAGCAATAAATATTCAGGAATAACTTCTTTTATATTATCAGCAATAAAAACTTGATTATTATATAATTTTACTTGACCTTCAATACTTTCAAGCTCATGTTTAAGCTTAGGAAAATATAAAATACCTTTAAGTCTAAAAGGATAATCCATATTTAAATGAATATGAAACAAAGGTTCATTATAATCAAAAAATGTTTTACTATAAAACTCTTTATATTCTTCCTCAGTACATTCACTAGGATTTTTTAAATATAAAGGAAATTTATTATTTACAGGTAATATTTCTTCAATTATCTCATTACCATCATCATCTTTTTCAGGTTCTTTTTTCTCATTTAAGTCTTTAAAATAGATGTCGTTAGGGATAAATCCACAATATTTTTCGATAATTGATTTTAATTTATAGCCATCTAAAAAATCTAAGCTGTCATCAGTAACATTTAATGTTATAGTTGTACCACGTGTTGTACGAGTACCCTCTTCTAAAGAGTATTCTATACCACCATCACAAGTCCAATGTATTGGTTTAGCACCATCAATATAACTTAAACTATCGATTTCAACAATACCGGCAACCATAAAAGCAGAATAAAAACCAAGTCCAAAATGACCGATTATTTCCCCTTGTTCTTCTTTGTTTTCGTTATTTAAGTTAAGTTTATTTATAAAGTCAGTTGCCCCTGAAAAAGCTATATCATTTATATATTTTTTAACTTCTTCGTCTGTTAAACCTATACCATTATCCTCAATAAAAATTTTCTTATTTTCTTTATCAACTGAAACGTTGATAGAAAAATCATCACTTATAATTACTTCACCAAGTTGGTTTAATTTTTTAAGTTTTGTAATTGCATCAGATGCATTTGATACAAGCTCACGCACAAAAATATCTGTATCAGAATATAACCATTTTTTTATAATTGGTAAGATGTTTTCGCTATTAATTGATAAATTACCTTTTTCCATATTTACCTCCAAATTGAATTAAAAATTTATAATATAATAATATACCATTTTTTTAAAAATGTCAATAAAAAATTAGCACTCTTTTAAAACGAGTGCTAACAATTCATCTTTTAAAAAATTTATTATATTTCGTCTTTAAAAACAGGCAGTTTTTTATCAATGAAAAAATTCAAAAGAAATTCATGCCATTGCTCTTGAGAGGATTTACTTAAAGTAAATTCTTTATCTACAGTATTTGCAGTTAATATTATTTCATCATTACTATAGTGCATATGTAATAAAAAAAGTTTTACTTTATCGTTTATATTAACAATAGAATTATCCAAAGCAAATTCAATTTCAACGGACTTTGGTTTTAAATTTTTAACTTTCAAAGCTGATAAAGCAAAAGGTAAAATTTCACCCCATGTAATAAAATCACTTTTCGACTCAAAATAATTTTTATCTAAATAACCATCAATCTTATATTTTATAAAAGTAGTTACCTCAAAAAATCTAACAGGAAAATCATTAAAAGCATTACCCTTGTACAACTCACTCATAAAAATTTTTACATCTTCCCCTGTTACACGATATACTATCATACATACCTCATTTTATTTTGACTTATTTACTATAATATGTTACAATAAATAATTGATAAAATCAAGAAAAAATTGAGGTATTTATGGATTTAATTTTTAAAGTAAATGAAATATTTGAAAAAAAACCAAAAATTGTTAAAGTTTCAAATTTTTATTTTGAAAAGCATTTATGTGAAGTAGCAAAAGAAGAAATAAAAATCAACTTAAGCCAATCAATTTTAGATACAAATACAAAAGAACTTAGTATTTTTGGGTATTGTGAACATTGTAACACATTATTTTATAACAAAGATTTTAAATAAATTTGAAAGGTTGATATTATGACAGAAGAAAAAAAAGAACCTAAAGAAAGTATAAATTTTATAGAACAAATAATTCTTGATGATTTAAAAAATGAAACAAATAAAATAGTAACGAGATTTCCTCCAGAGCCTAGTGGCTGGTTGCACTTAGGACATGTTAAAAATATTTTATTAAATTATAATTTAGCAAAAAAATTCGGTGGAAAATTCAACCTACGTTTTGATGATACAAATCCAGCAAAAGAAGAAGCTGAGTTTGTTGCTTCGATAGAAAATGATGTTAGATGGCTTGGAGTTGAATTTGGTGAATCACTTCACGCATCAAACTATTTTGATGCGACATATGAATGTGCTATAACATTGATAAAAAAAGGGTTAGCTTTTGTTTGTGACTTAAACAGTGAAGAAATGAAAGAATATAGAGGCACCTTAACACAAGTAGGAAAAAATTCTCCATATAGAGAAAGAAGCATCGAGGAAAACCTACAACTCTTTGAAGATATGAAAAATGATAAATTTAAAGATGGTGAACATACTTTACGTGCAAAGATTGATATGAATAGCCCAAATATAAATATGCGTGACCCAATTATATATAGAATAGCACACTTAACACATCATAACACCCAAGACAAATGGTGTATATACCCTATGTACGATTTTGCACACCCTATCCAAGATGCAATAGAAGGTATAACACATTCTATTTGTACTTTAGAGTTTGAAGCACATAGACCTTTATATGACTGGGTAGTTGCAAATTGTTGTGAAAATTTCCCATCAAAACCACGTCAAATTGAATCAGCAAAACTAAAAATTGCAAATACTATTATGGGTAAACGTTACATTAAAAACTTAGTTAACACAGGTGTAGTTGATGGTTGGGACGATCCTAGACTTGCTACTATAGCGGGAGTTAGACGTCGTGGATATAGTAAAGAAGCATTGCAAGATTTTTGTGAAAAAATCGGTGTTTCAAAAGCAGATAACCTAGTAGACTATGCCCTACTTGAATATTGTGTACGTGAAGATTTAAAGGAAAAAGCAAAAAATAAAATGGTTGTACTTGATCCATTAAAAGTGGTAATTACAAACTATCCTGAAGGTAAAATAGAATACTTAGATATGGAAAACTCATCTCACGATGAAAATTTAGGTATACGTCAAATACCTTTTGGACGTGAAATTTATATTGAGCGTGAGGACTTTATGCTTGATGCACCTTCAAAGTTTCATAGACTAACAAAAGATAAAGAAGTGCGTTTAAAAGGTGCCTATTTTATTTTATGTAACGAAGTTATAACAGATAATGAAGGTAATATAACAGAATTACATTGCACATATGATGAAGAAACAAAATCAGGCTCAGGTTTTACAGGTAGAAAAGTTAAAGGTACGATTCATTGGGTTGAAGCAACAACAGCAATACCTGCAAAAGTAAGAAAGTTTGACTTTATAGTATTTGATGACGAAAATGAAGAAAGTGGTTATAGAGAAAATCCAAATTCTTTACTTGAGTTTAATGCACTATGTGAACCTAGTTGTGTTGACCTTGACCTTAATGATAGATTACAATTTATAAGAAATGGATACTATTGCTTAGACTCAAAATTGTCTACAAAAGATTCTTTAGTTATAAATGAAATTGTATCATTAAAAAATTCCTTCAAATTAAATTAGTATAATTAAATCACCTTTTCATATATTTTAATATAGTATATGGAGGTGATTTTTATTATATCATTTAGTGAACTACGAGAAAAGGAAGTAATAAACATAAGAGATGGCTCAAGATATGGTTGTGTCGTTGATATAATTTTCAACATTGAAACTGGTAATATAGCATATTTAGTTATACCTATGGGTACAAAATTTTTTGGACTTATGAGCGGAGGTCAAGAGTTAAGAATATCATATTGTGACATTGAACAAATAGGAGACGATTTAATCATAGTTAATATTGATACGTCTAAATGTATCCATAATTACTAGAAATTTATAATATAATAAATAATATTTATTATATTATAAAAAATATTTGCTTTTATTTTATTTATATGATATAATTACTAAAAAATTATACATATTTAATATGTACTGAGGAGGTTTTTTTATTTATAAACTACTAGAAAAATGGTCAAGCTATTCATTAATAGCAAGAATAGTAGCAGGTCTTATACTGGGTACTATTTTAGGTTTAGTGGCACCAAACATTTTTGGATTTGTTTCATTTTTTGGAACATTATTTGTTGGTGCATTAAAAGGTATAGCACCAATTCTCGTTTTCTTCCTAGTTATGTCAGCTATAGCGCAACATAAAGAAGGTAGTCAAACGAATATGAAGCATATTATTGCACTTTATGTTATAAGTACAATAGTAGCTGCTCTTGTAGCCGTAGCTGCAAGTTTTATGTTCCCTACGGAATTAATCTTAGCAGATATACCTGAAAGTACAGCACCTCCGGGAGGTATTGGTGAAGTTGTTCAAGCTTTATTATTAAACGCTGTAGCAAACCCTATAAACGCTCTTTACAACGGTAACTATATTGGTATCTTAGTTACTTCGCTTTTATTCGGTATAACTTTAAAAAATGCAAACGCATCTACAAAACAAATGATTTCTGATTTTTCAGATGCTACGTCTACAATAGTTAGATGGGTTATCCAACTTGCACCTTTTGGTATAATGGGTTTAATCTTCTCAACTGTTTCAGAAGGTGGTTTAGGTACGCTTTTAGTATACTCAAAATTATTAGGAGTTTTAGTAGGTTCAATGCTTTTCTGTGCATTTGTAACAAACCCTATTATAGTTTACTTAAACATTAAGCAAAACCCATACCCTCTAGTTTTTAGATGTATTAGACAAAGTGGTATCACTGCATTCTTTACAAGAAGTTCAGCAGCAAATATACCAGTAAATATGCAACTTTGCGAAGAATTAGGTTTAGATAAAGATACATATGCTGTTTCTATACCTCTTGGAGCAACAATAAATATGGATGGAGCAGAAATTACAATAAATGTATTAACATTATCTGCAGCGTATACAGTAGGTATACAAGTTGACTTTTTAATGGATTTATTACATTGTATTGTAGCATCTGTAATTGCTTTTGGTGATTCTGGTGTTGCTGGTGGTTCACTACTTTTAATTCCACTTGCTTGTAGTTTATTTGGTATCCCAAATGATGTAGCAATGCAAGTTGTTGGTGTTGGTTTTATCGTAGGTGTTCTTCAAGACTCTTGTGAAACTGCACTTAACTCATCTTCAGACGTTCTTTTAACAGCAACTGCTGATATTGCAAAAAGAAAAAAAGCTGGTGAAACAGTTAATATAAAATAATAATAATAATAAATAAAAAGATATAAACAGTCAAATAACGACTTTTTATATCTTTTTATTTATTATTAAAAAAATTTTTTTTAATAATAAATTTTATACAATAAACTTTCTATATTATTTGCATTTTTATAATTAATAATGTATAATGAAAATATATATTTATGGAGGGCTTATGTTTTTTAAATATACAGAAGAACAACTAAATATTTTAAAGCAAAAAAATGATAGAGTTTCTCTCATTATTGATGAGATTGGTTTAATAGAAAGACCGATAAATACAAATCATTTTGCAACTTTAGTTAACCAAATAATAGGTCAACAAATTTCAAAACAAGCCTCAAAAAGCATAAGAAATAAATTTTTGGAAACGGTAAAAGAAGTCACACCTAAAAACATTATGGAAATAAACGATGAAACATTAAAATCTTGTGGCTTATCTCAAAGAAAAGTTGAATATATTAAAAATCTATCTTTTTTTGCACTTGAAAACGAAAATTTTTTTAAAAAAATTAATTACTTATCAGATGAAGAAATTTTTAATAGTTTAATTGAAGTAAAAGGCATTGGTGAGTGGACTATAGAAATGTTTATGATTTTTTCACTTAATAGATTGAATATATTAAGCTATAATGATTTAATTATAAAAAAAAGCTTAATGAGAATACACAATTTAGAAAAAATGGATAAAAAAATATTTTTAAATTTAAAGGAAATATATTCACCATATTGTTCAATTTTAAGCTTGTATTTATGGGAATTAAATAGTCGTAAAGATATTGTATTTTAGTTATTTGCTATTAAATAGTATAAAGAAAAAGGGTACTCAAATGGACAAAAAAGATCTTAACGGAAATAATAAAAATAATGACAACAAAGATTTAAAACAAAAAAATGATATCAATAATAATGATTCAAAAAATAATAACAGCAATAACAATAACAAAAATGATAATCAAGATAATAAGAATAATCAAAACAAAGGTAAACCCCCTACTCAATCACCAAAACAAGTTTACACTTTTCTTTTTATGGCTTTAGGTTTTACTATTGCTTTTAACTTCTTGATGACTTCATCATTTCAAAATAAGAATGTACAAATTAGTTATGATACCTTCATAAGTATGGTAGAATCTGACTATGTCGAGGAAGTAGAAATACAATATGATAAATTAATTATCGCACCAAAAGTTGAAGAACTTGAAAATATTACAACAGATTATTTTGAAACAGATGAAACAGAAAGTACAACAACATCTTCTGAAGACTTAGAGAACAACGAAGAATTTATGCTTGCTTTTGGAGAATTTCAACGTCTAAAATCTCAAGCTCCTACAGAAGATACCTTATTTTATACAGGACGCTTACCTGATGAAACCTTACACCAACTTTTTAAAGAACACGATGTAAAATATTATATAGATGTAGTAAATAATAATCAACTTGTAACTATTATTACTGATTGGGTTTTACCAATGTTTCTTACATATGGTATATTGATTTTAGTTATGGTATTTATAACTAAAAAATTCAAAGGTGATGGTGGTTTAGGTTTAGGCAAATCTAAAGCCAAACTATATGTTAAAGAGGATTGTACCGGTGTAACTTTTGATGACGTAGCTGGACAAGATGAGGCAAAAGAAAGCTTAACCGAAATCGTAGACTTTTTACACAATCCTGAAAAATATCGTGAAATAGGTGCAAGACAACCTAAAGGCGCCTTATTAGTGGGACCTCCAGGTACCGGAAAGACATTATTAGCAAAAGCTGTAGCAGGAGAAAGTAATGCGGCATTCTTGTCTATATCTGGATCAGAATTTATAGAAATGTATGTAGGTGTAGGTGCAACTCGTGTTCGTGACTTATTTAATGAAGCCAAAAAAAATTCACCTTGTATTATTTTTATAGATGAAATTGATGCAATAGGTAAAAGTCGTGATAACCAGTTTGGTGGTAACGATGAGCGTGAACAAACATTAAATCAACTTTTATCTGAACTTGACGGTTTCGATTCAAGAAATGCTATAGTTATTTTAGCAGCTACAAACAGACCTGAAATACTTGATAAAGCACTTCTTAGACCAGGCCGTTTTGATAGACAAGTTATAGTTGAAAGACCAGACTTAAAAGGTCGTCAAGATATATTAAATGTTCATATCAAAAAAGTAAAATATAACACACACGTAGATCTAAAAAAAGTTGCCCTAGCAACAACGGGCTTAACAGGTGCAGATTTAGCAAATATTATAAATGAGGCTGCCTTACTTGCTGTTCGTGAAGGTAGAAAAGAAGTCGAGCAAAAAGACTTAATTAAAGCAGTTGAAATTATAGTTGGTGGTAAAGAGAAAAAAGAAAACCACATAAGCGTAAAGGAACGAAAACTTATTGCTTACCACGAAATCGGTCACGCCTTAACTTCTGCCCTACAAGAAAACTCAACGCCTATACAAAGAATTACTATTGTACCTCGTACAAATGGTGTTTTAGGCTTTGCTTGGTACACACCTGAAGAAGAAAAAGTTCTCAAAACAAAAGACGAAATTTTAACAGAAATTATAACATCTTTAGGAGGTCGTGCCGCAGAAATTGTAGGACTTGGTATGGAAACTACAGGTGCATCTAATGATATTGAACACGCAACTGCAAATGCTAGAACAATGGTTACAATGTTTGGTATGAGTGACACATTTAAGATGATGGGTATCGAAACAGTTCAAAGTAGATACTTAGGTGGTAGAAGTTCTTCAAACTGTTCTGATATAACTTTAGCTGATGTAGATAGAGAAGTAAACAAAATATTGGATATATGCTTTGAAAAAGCAAAAGATTTACTTATAGAATACAAGCAGGCATTAATTGAACTATCTGAAGCTTTACTTGATAAAGAAAATATAGACGGTAAAGATTTTATGATTATGTTAAAAAAATATAAACCTGATATTGTTATAGAAGTTGAAGACCCACAGTTATCTATAGATGATTTATATCAAATAGAAAAAGATAAAATCGAAGACTTAAAAAAAGAAGGAGTATCTATAGAAATAAGCAAAGCTATCGAATTTGAACAAGTAGAAGTTCTTCTTGAAGAAAATAATAATAAAGAACAAAGTAATTTAATTGACAATGATAACACAAAATAACATTAATCCTAATCACCTTACATAATATTATGTAGGGTGCTGATAAAGGATAGAAAAAAATATTACTTCACAAAAATTACGCTCGACTTGATGATTTGCTTTGCAAATCATCTTGCATGTAGCATAAAATTAGCACTCGTTTCTCGCTGATTTTATGCTATCTCACTATTTTTGTGCCATTGTCATTAGTAATATTTTTTTCTTTTTTGACTTTTTCAGCACCCTCAATATTATGTGAGGTGATTTTTTTGGAAAATAAATTGAATAATATTTTTTCTTACCAAGTTGATTATGCAATAAAAAATAACGATAGAACAGTAATTTCAAACTACCTAAACAATTTTGAAATTGTTATTTTAGTAAAATACTTAGGAGATATAGAAAACACATTAAAAAAATTTGGTATGGTAGAAATAATAGGTAGTAATTATGCAATAATAACCTGTAACTATACTAACTATTTTAATGTTATAAATACAGCTGAAATATTGTCACAAGAACTTGCATATGAAATAGAATTTTATCAAGAAGAATACGCAAGTGTAGCAGATAACTACAAGGAATATGCTTGCCTAACAGACTATGAAGAAACAGGTATGAATACTGTTATTGGAGTAATTGACAGTGGTATAGATATTTTCCACCAAGAATTTAAAAATACAGATGGTACAACAAGAATAAAATATATACTAGACTTTTCACAAGAAGGAACAGGTGGCTTTGGAATAAGCACCGGAAAACTATATACAGAAGAAGACATTAACTTATCCTTAAGCAATAATACACCCCTAGGACATCTTGACACAGTTGGTCATGGTACTTCTGTAACCTCTATTTGTGCAGGTAACACAGGTGTAGCACCAAAATCAGATATATGTGTAGTAAAAATTAGTAATTCAAATACTAAATCTTTTGAAGTATTAAAGGGTATATATTTTTTAAGAGAAGTTTCAAAATCTCTTAATAAACCACTCTCAATTAATATTAGTATGGGTGGCAATAACGCAAGCCATAGTGGTCTTACTTTGTTCGAAAATTATCTTGACGAAATAGTAAACTACAAAAAAATAGGTATAACAATAGCAGCCGGTAACGAAGGTGACTCAGGACATCATAAAATAGCAACAACTTCAGATAGAATAGAAATTGTAAGCAATGTGCAAGAATTTAGTATTTTTATTTTTGTACCAAGTGATAGCACAATAGATTTTTTCATAGAATTTGATAATGGATATGTTTCAAGAACTTTTAAGCAAAATACAGGTGTTGAACACATTATCGAAGATGAAGTTGAGTATTATGTTTCATACGGTGAATTACTTTCTGATATTTATAACACTTTTAATATAAAAATAATATATAAAGAAGCAAGAAATTCTATAGTACTACTAAGTTTGAATATAAGAAAAGTCAATGAAAAAATACACTTATATTTACCTATCTTAGAATCTGTAGGATATGATACGTATTTTAGCAGTAGTGACATTGAAAACACTATTACCTTCCCTTCAACAAGTAAAAAAGCTATTACTGTTTCCGCTTATGATGGACAAAATCAATCTATTGCCACCTTTTCAGGTTTAGGCAATACTGTTTTAGATGAAATTAAACCAAATGTAGCAGCACCGGGTGTAAATATTAGGTGTGCAGATAGTGTATATGGCTATAGCTATAAAACAGGCACAAGTTTTGCAGCTCCTATAGTAGCTGGTATTGTATCTTTAATATTTGAGAAAAATCCAAATTACACTTCTATAGAGATAAAATCTTTACTTGAGAAAAGTGCAACAAAGTTAAAAAACATAGACTATCCAAATATAGCATATGGTTTTGGTTTTGTTTGTTATGAAGAACTAGTTACATTAGTTGAAAGCGAAAAAGAATATGTAGAATATTTAGTGAAAGATGATAACGGTTTTTTAGCTACTTTAGAAGGCATAGTTGACTTTATAGTAAAAGAAATTTTATTTAATTATATAATAGTAGATGTAAATTATTTATATATAACAGATTTTCAAAATTTTCTATATAAAGAAAAAATTTTTTTTGAAAAAGTAAAGATTTTTGCTCTCTCAAATTATGAAGTTTCAGAATTTATAGGTGCAACAAAAATTTATAAAAACCAAAACCTTTATGGAGAAAATGTTATAATATCTTTTATAGATACAGGAATATGCGTAAAAAATAGTATTTTTATGACCGAAGGCAACACAAGAGTAGAAGAAATATATGATGTTACAGAAAACAAAATATACTTTAAACAAGATATTCAAAAAGTAATTGATGAAGATTTAAAAGATTTTGATACAATAGGACATGGAACAAACTCATTTTCCGTAGCAAGTGGTAATTTTCAAGACAATTTTCAAGGTATTGCACCAAAATCAAAAATTATATGTGCTAAAGTTTCAGATACAACATCTACAAATAAAAAATCAAGCTTTATAAATGCAGAACTTTACGGTATTTCTTCAATAGATATTCTTAAAGCTTTAGCCTATTTAATATCAGTACAAAAAAAATACAATTTACCTATGATTATAGGTATACCCTTAAGTTCAAATGAAGGTTCGCACAATGAACTTTGTGCTTTTGAAAAAATACTTGCAGACATAAGTAAAAATGAAAATTGTATCATTGTCGCACCTACAGGTAATGAATGTTTATCAAAAAAGCACACTACAACAAAGGCTATAATAAATGAAAAAAATATGACATATCTAAATATTGATGACCCTCAAACAAAAATTAGTATATACACACAAAAAAATGCAAAATTTTTACTTACCATAGGTAACAGAAATTTTGAAGAATTAAGTTTTAATCTAACAGAAAATAACACATACTATAAAGAAACTTTTGATTATAACATCACTATAAATTTTAATAATACAAATCAAAAAACAGAAATAGAAATAGGGCTAGATGGCTTCATAAAAGGAATTTGGTATATCGAACTTGTACCACTGAACATTTCTGCAAGCTGTGAATTTTATTTACCTGTGCTTCCCCTATCTACTGAAAATACAACTTTTTATTCATCAAAAATTTTAGGTTCAATAACAATACCCGGTACTATAAATAATTTAATTTCTGTATCTGGCTATGATATATACCTTAGTACATTTTACAAAGCTAGTGGTGCTACAGAATACAGTACTTTTAGGCAAATAGATATTACCTCTCCTTCTGTTGATATAGATGCCTACGGTCTATATGACATAGAAAAAATATCTGGTACATCAATGGGAGTTGCCCTAACTATAGGTTTAATAGCTCTTATTCTAGAAAAGCACCCCAATTACGGAGTAAAAGAAATACGCAAAATCTTGCGTAAAAACGCAATAAGAGAAAAAAACTTTCAATATCCTAATAATTTTTATGGATATGGTGTACTACACTTAGAAGAAATTTAAAATAAACTTATCAAACAATATGGCAACGTTGCAAAATTCAAGAAATGGCACATTGCAAAAGAAAAAATCAAATTATCATACTTTTGACAAACGCCTGAAATGGCAAAAAAAGACGCCATTTCCACAGTTTTTGTCAAAAGCCACAAAGCCATTGTTTTGTAAAGAATCCGACGAACAAGGGCGACGAAGTCGTTTTCACGTAGTGAAAATTCCGATATGAAAATGGATTTTTCTATATTTTGCAATGAAGCCATATAACAAAATAACCTACTGCGGTAAAATAAATAGAAACCACAATAGGTTATTTTTGTTCAAAAAAAACAAATTACTGAAAAAATAATAATAAAACTTATAATCTTCAAATTTTGATATTATAAAAATATTTTAGGTGTTATTATCTTATTTCAAAAATTTAATTAATTAACAGTTGTACATAAAATTATTTTGGTAAATTTTTCAAATAATTTTCAACCCTATCCCTAATAGTTTCAATATTTTCTAAAGTAATTCCTGAATATAATTCACTACCTATGCTTACAGCATACGCACCATTATCAAACCAGTCATTCATATTTTCAAGTGTTACTCCACCACTTGGCATAAACTTAATTTGTGGAAGTGGTGCTAATGCACTTTTAATAAAGGCGTGACCTAGAACATTACCGGGAAAAACTTTAACAACTTCACAGCCTTTTATGTAACAATTATACGCTTCTGTTACGGTGCCAATACCGGGTAATATAGGTACGTTATTACAGATACAATAATCAATAACTTCAAAATTTGTTATTGGTGAAACAACAAAAGCAGCATTGCTATCCAGTACTTCTTTACATTCATCAAGGGTTGTTACAGTCCCAGCACCAATAAAAACATCTTGTTCTTTATACTTTTCATTTAACTCTCTTATTAATTTTGATGCATTTTCGATTGTTAGTGTTAATTCAATAAAATTTATACCACTAGCTATAATATTTTCTGCTACAGCTTTTGCTAATTCATAATTTTTGATTCTAATTACTGCAACAATATTATTTTTCAAATTATTAATCATATTACGATTATCCTCTTTTCATAAAAAGTTCAAGTTCTTCTTTAGTCGGTAATCCTTCATTGTCGCTTTTATTCATAACTTGTATAGCTCCAATAGCACAAGCTCTTTTTAACATTTCTTCTATATTACATTCATCAAGTATACCACTTATAATACCTGTTGCAAATCCATCACCTGCACCAACAGTATCAACAACATTACTAACATGAAAACCTGAAACAAATCCACTTTCCCCTGTATCCTTTTTATAAAACCCACCACTAGCGCCAAGCTTTACAATAACATTTTTAACACCTAGATCAATATAAAAATCGGCAATATCTTCTGGATATTTAAAACCTGTTAATATTTCTCCCTCTCCAATACCGGGTAAAAAATAATCACAATCTTTCGCAAATTCATTTATAGTTTCAACCATTTTTTCCTTATTTTCCCACAGAGATAGTCTAATATTTGGATCAAATGAAATAATTTTTCCCATACCCAAGGCAATATTTTTTAAAGCAAATACGACTTCTCTTGCACTTTCAGATATAGCCAACATAATTCCAGTACTATGAAATATATCAATTTCACTTAAATCAATTTTATTTGCTAATTGCATATTAAAATGCGAACAAGCACTATTTTTACGGTAATATGCAACTTTAGGATCACCATTTGTAACTTTAGATTTAAACATAAGACCAGTAAAAAATTCATCACTTGTAAATACATATTTCATATTTATATTTTCATTTTCTAAAAATTTTTTAATATAACTACCAAGTGGGTCGTCGCCTAAAATAGTACTATATAATGAATTATATCCTAGCCTTGCAAGTCCAACAGCTACATTCATTTCTGCACCAGCAGTATATTTTGTAAAGTTATTTATATCTTCCAAATCACCTACTTCATTGGCAACAAACAATGCCATAGCTTCTCCTATATTTAAAATTTTTTTCAAAATTCCACCCATTTCCTATTTAATTTGAAATAAAGTATGTAACTTTAACCCTTGTAATCCATAAGTATATTAACTTGAAAAAATATTTTTATAATGCTCTATTTAAGAGTAATAATTTATCCTTTATTTTAAATGCAATTTAAAACATAAGCATATATATTATTTATCTCCTCAAATTATAAAATTAAAAATTTACATAATATTAAATAACTACAGTATGTATCCCTCTTGCAGGAATAATATTTGTAACTATAACATCTTCAATTTCAATGCTATAATTCACATCGTATTGATTTTTATTTAAAAGTACACAAACAACTTCATTATCACCCTTATATGCTGTCACATGCAAATCTTTACCTTCTTTAAAAAAGTCAACTCTCTCATAACCTTTTTTAATAAATTTTGCAAAATGCTGAATATAATAAAATGAATTTTGATAAACAGTAATTTTTTTATCAGTATGTATCATAACTGGGGCATCACAAAAATTTTTAACATGATTAGGTCCACCAAACTCATCAAGTACCATATTCCAGTCACAAAAAGCTTCCACATAGTTATTAAAATTGTTTATTATATCATATGCATACTGTTCTCCATTTTCCCAACCTCCAGTTGTGAACCCACCTTCAGCCTCATTATACGCACAACAGCCTTCAGTAAAAACAATATGTTTTTCCGGATATTTTTCATGTAATTTTGTGAGATTTTCATAATCTTCACTCATATACCAGTGAACACCAGTCCCCCACACATTTTTAAATACTTCATCGTCTGAAAAAGCAATATCCATTCTATCGAAAACATCATTTCTATTATGGTCATGCATAATTATTTTTGTATCCAAATTGTGTTTCTTAAACATTGGTGCTAAGTGATTTTTAACAAAATCTCGTTCTTCTTCTGCAGTATAAATACAACTTTCCCAAGTTTGACAAGCACTTGGCTCATTTTGCACTGTAACACCAGAAATTTTTATACCCAAATCTTCATATGCTTTAATAAATTTTACAAAATATAATGCCCACATATTAGCATATTCAGCTCTAAGTTTGCCACCGTGATTCATCATATTTGTAGTTTTCATAAATGACGGAGGAGACCATGGAGATGCAAAAAAAATAATTTCTTCACTAGCAATTTCCATTGCTTCTTTTATTATAGGTATAATATAAATCAAATCATTAGAAATATTAAAGTTTAATAATTCTTTATCTTCCTTATCTCTTGAATATTCATAGTTTGACATCGAAAAATCACAACTATGAATATGTAAACGACAGAAATTATAACCTGAACCATTTACATTGTCAAAATAGTTTTCCAAAACTTTTCTTCTTTCTTCTTTTGAAATCATACTTAGCATATAACAAGTTGATTCAGTAAATGCACCTCCAAAGCCTATATGCTTTTGGTAAGTCTTTTCTTTATTTATACTAATCTTTTCAGTAGCTTTAATATTTTTTCTTTCATTTACTTCAACCAAATATTTATAACTTGATTTTTTAGATTCATATGTTTTCATCTCATTCTCCTTATAGTCATTTTATTTTTAGTATATTAAATCACTTCGCTGTCAGAACATTTACTTTATTTTATCTAATTTCGTATTTACATATTCACGCCATTTTCTACTAGTAAATAAACATATTAAAAATGCTAAAAAAGCTCCAGCAACCCATAAAAGAATTACTTTATCCCAACCAAATCTTTCTGATAAAACGCCAATTCCATATGTTGAACCTGCACAACCTGCATATACAGAAGAATTAAGTATCCCTGAAACACTAGATGCTCTCCCTATTTTTCCAAACCTTGAAGGTAACACTGCTATAAGTAGCGAATTAACTGACATCATTACAGTTGTAGCTATTGCTAACAATGCTATAGACACAACTACACTTTTCCCATTTAATCCCCATAAAGCTAGTAAAGAAAGACCACAAATACAATAGAAAATCGAAGCTGCTAAAACCTCATTCCCCTTTGTTTTCTTCTCTACAACAACAGCAAATGACACACCAAATAAATTGCATATTGGTATTACAATAGTACTCAAAATAGCTACAATATTGCCTATATTATAATTATCAATTAAATAAACCGGTATCCATGTTGTTACACTATCTTTAAGTGCACCTTGCACCAATAAGGCTATGCCAACAAAAATAAGTCCAGACTGGATAAAAATATTTTTCATACTGCCTTTAACTATAGGTATGTTATTTTCTTCTTGTACAACTAAAATATTATTCCCAGTTATTTTTTCAATATAGCCCATACAAAGCAACCAAATTATAGCTATAGCTATAATTATAACTGAAGGTACAAAAAAAGCAACGTGCCAATTATTATTATTAATTAAAAATGCAGTTAGTGCATAAGCCGTTAATGTTCCCAAAGGCACAGAATAATTAATATACATACAAAAACGACGTTGGTTTTCAACTTGTAAATTATCACAAATACTTTTTAGTAAAGGTGACCAAATCATAGACTGTGCAAAACCATTTAAGCACCAAACAACAGTCATAACTTCTGATGAACTAGCACTACCCATAATAGCATTCATTAAACCTGAAATAAACAGTCCTAAAAACACCATATATTTACTGTTTATGTAATCTCCAATAAAGCCATTTAAAAACTGCCCTATACCATAAGAAAAAAAGAATGCTGTACCAATAAGTCCAGCACTACCTCTTGAAAAATTTTCAGTATTAATAATTTCAGCAAGGGAAGCTGCATAATTTAAACGTCCCAAATATGTAGTGAAATACACCAAAAAGCATAAACAGAAGAACAAGTAAATATGCTCTTTTTTCTTTAGTTTATTTTCTTTCAATACATAACCTCCCAATTTATTTAATATATGGCATCATTACAAAATGCAATTATGTTATGATTTGCGTAGCAAATCTAAAATCACCAAAATGTAACATTTTCTGAAACGCCTCAAATCTTCAATGATTGTTTAACTACTATTAGTTTAATTGTATAAAAGTATAGTATAGTTAAATAATATTTTTTCCAAAATATTTATTTATCAACTTATTAGTTCTACCCTTAAGCATTTTTAATTCTTCTTTTGAGTTTTCAACACAATTAACATAATCCTTCATCAAACGTCCCTCTTCAAAACATAATTCATCATGTAATGGAAAATATTCATTTATCAAAAATTCTACATAACTTGCAATACGGAACGGACCATATACACGAGGTCTAATTTCACCATTACTTGCATATTGTTCTAATGCAGCTGCCTTATAGCCTTTAATAGCAGATATGATTTCATCTTTACTATTTTCTTTTGCAAGAACAACAGTTTTTCCTATCTGAAACCACTCCGAGTTAATAGTTCCGTGAGAATCACTACTACCAACAATAGGCACTGAAATTCCTTTTGCACATAACTCGTTATATAAATTAATTTGCATAGTATTTTCATTAAGGGACTGTCCACCAATTAATTCAAAAGCATCAAAAGCACCAAGTTCAAACAAAGCAAGTTTTAGTTTTTCAGGTATATGATAGCAATATTCGTAAACCCAATTTGGGTGAGGAAAAATAGCTAACCCGCCATTTTCTTTAATTTTATTAAAAGCCCAAATACTTGATGCTAATTGATATGAATCAACACCATCTATCTTTTCTAAGTCTTTTTCTACTTCTTTTACTTCTTCATAGTATTTCTCACTATTTTTTTGAAAAAATTCATTAACACTTATACTTCCACCAAAATTCACAATATGAACTTCATTATTAGGGGTATGAACTTCTTCACCAGGTACAATTAACAAATCAATTTCAGCCTCCTTATAGCACTCAATAGCTTCATAAGAAGGGTACATCATTTCATGATCAGTAATTGTCATAAAATCAAAACCAGCTTTTCTATAATTAGCAGCAACTATCTCAGGAGATTCTTTTCCATCAGAACGAAAAGAATGAACGTGAAGGTCGCCTTTTAGAGGAATAAGTTCATATAAATCATCTTCCAAACAATACATTCTTAAATCAACAACTACTTTATCATTTTTATCGAATAAAACAATATTATATTGTTGCTCTTTTTTAAATGAAAAACTGAAAGAAATTTTTGTAGAAGAAGCAGTAGCTTCAATGAAAGGACTATCTACCTTAAAGTTTGCATATACTTCATTCATTGGTAATGGATATATTTTATAAACATCACCATTTTCAAAATTTGTATGTTTACCAAGGGACTTAATAGTTACTATTGTTTCTTTATTTTTTAATACCACTTTTGGAAAAATGTCGTAATATTGTAATTCTGTTTTCATAATATATTTCCTTTCAAATTGTATTAATATATTTAATTAAAATATAACACTTCTTAAAAAATAGTATTTAGTTATATTTTAGAATTTTCGTATTTATAGTTTTTATAAATTTTTTTCAAAATATACAAGCACACTTTTTACCTTTGTAGAAAGTAATATGTTGCTTTTATATAATATTTAGATACATATACATTAATTGTAATTTTTATAGTAATTCTTCATTTTTCGTAAGCCATTTTATTTCTGAAATACCGTTAAAATTAATACGTATAAATACATAAAGATAAATTATTGGTATAACTAACATTGTCATAAACATACCAAAACTTAATGGGTGTGTAAAAACTATTAATAATAAAAAAATAGGTACTACAGTCTTGTAAAAAAATATTAAAGTATAATAAAAAGCACTTTTAAATAAAAGTAGTAAATTGTCAGAATAAAGTAAAATCATAATGTATGATACTACTAAAAAAGAAATTATTATTGAAATTAGTATATAGCCTGGAAAAATATTATTTGGTGAAAACAAAGTTAAAATAGTCAAAATTGAGCATACAGTCAAAACAGTAAGTGACAATAATCTAATATAAATCTTTTTGCTAAATTTGAAACCATAATTAAATTTTTTATCTTGCAAAATATTAATACAACCTTGACATACAAATAATATACCTATAGGTATTGTAAATATAGGTATAAAAGTCACTATGAGCAATAAATCCAAAATAACTAAGTTCATTATAGTTACTAAAATACCATATAATTTACCATCTATACTAAACATATATACCTCCTTATTTTATTACAAAAGCCAGCCTTGCGACCAGCTCTTGTATAATAATTTATTTATAGTACTATTTTAATTTTTCAATATTTTCAGCTATTGCTTTATTTTGTGCAGTTTCGATTTCAGCATATCCATTTGCATCTCTAAAATCAACATACTCTTGCATTAAACTATCAACTTCTGCATCATCACTAGCTGTTATCATTTTTGAAAAAGTTTGGAA
Organism: Lachnospirales bacterium; assembly: GCA_047974615.1. Taxonomy (GTDB): domain Bacteria; phylum Bacillota; class Clostridia; order Lachnospirales; family CAMZNU01; genus JBKEBX01. The sequence continues at coordinate 74,122 of JBKECM010000082.1, read as the reverse complement.
CCATTGTGTTTTAATTCTTTCATTATTACGTTGTTCCTCAGAAGATAAATATTTATCCTTTTCAAAAACAGAATTATCTGAAACAATATAATCTACTGTGAATTGTTTTGGTTGTTGAAGACCTAAACCAAATTGTTCAACACCATATAAAATTGAAGTAAATGAAGTATTATTGAATTGGTAAATTTCACCAAAACCATATTTAATTTGATAAGCACCAGGATCAGAATTATATAAATCTGTAATTTCTTGGTTTGGTACTGCTTTTTCACCTTCCATTGTGTAATCTACACCTTCTCTACCAAAATATACAGCTAAAGCACCTTCTTCAGAAGAAAGATAAGTAATAACTTCCATTACTTTCTGTGGATTACTACAAGTTTTTGAAACAAAAGTACGAGTCCATCCTGTTAAATTTGGTCCTGAATATGTTACAGGATTACCAACTAAAGATGCTGGTCCATCAACTGCAATATATGCTTTAGAAGAATCTTGGTTATACCAGCTAGTAAGTGTATATGGGTCTGCATTAAGATTTGAGTTTAAATATGCAAAATATGAACCATTTGTTATTCTAGCTTGTCTATCTGCATCAACCAATGTAATAACGTCAGGATCCATATAACCTTCACGATTAGCTTCTGCAAAAACTTTCATCCAAGATACAAAGTCAGGATCTGTATATCTATCAATAATTTTGCCATCTTCAGTAGTTGGAATACCTAACATATTTGCTAAAGAAACATCAGTGCCTATATTATTTGGTTCAATATGATTGATACCAAAAGGAATTACTTCTTTACCAGTACCATCTGTTTCACCTAACTCTTGTGCTTTAGCAAGGGCATCTAAAAACCCTTCTGGAGTACTCATATCTGGGGAACCTATAGCTTCATAAATATCTTTTCTTACAAGAAAAGCTTCATTTCCATATACGCCACCATTTTCATAGTCTGATGGTGGAATTGCATAGTTTGGATACATATAAAGATGTCCATCTGCATTTTGATAAAATTTAACTATTTCTGGGTCAGCAACTGTACTCATAAAATATGGGTCATATTTTTCTGAAAGAACCTCAATTGGTATAGCAACCTTTTCTAAATCGGCAATTAATGATGCATCACCTTCATTTACTGTAATAACATCAGGTAAGTTGTTAGCAGCGATTAAGGAATTTATTTTATCATTCCCACCACTTTGATACGTAATGTTTACTCCAGTATCTTCTTTAAGATAATTCATAGCAACGGAATCTTGTTGACCAGGAGTAAACCAGTCAAATCCCATATACCAATCAATATCAGCTGTACTGTCATCAATTTTCCAACTTGGTGTATTTGCATCAACTGTGAATGTCGGTTCAGGTAAATTCCATTCATCATCACCAGTAGCACTTTCATTGCTACTGCCACATGCTGTAATAGTAGCTGCTGATACAGCTAAAACAAGTAACACGGATAATCCTTTTTTAAATTTCTTCATAATAGCCTCCTCTAAAATCTTTGCGTTTATTGCCCTTCTATTATTTTAAGAGAATAAACACTTTAATATTTTTAATTTATTCTTTAACCCCACCTATTAACATACCACTTATAAAGTATTTTTGTAGGAAAGGATAAATACATACTATTGGCAATGTTGTAATAACCATAGCCGCTTGTTGCAATGCTTGTGTAGGTATTACTGCTCCTGCTTTTACTGCATCTTGATTACCCACACTTGTTAACATCAAATATAAATAATATTGAATTGGAAATAAATTAGCATCATCTATATACAATTTTGCCGTAAAATAGTCATTCCATTGATACACGCCATGAAAAAGTGCAATAGTTGCAAATACTGGCATAGATAATGGGACAATTATTTTAAAGAAAATCTTAAAAACACCAGCACCATCAATTTTTGCTGCTTCTTCAAGTGAACTAGGTAAATTTCTAAAGAAATTCATTAAAATAATCATATCATAAAAACTAAACATAGTTGGAATAATGAATACCCAAAATGAATTATATAAACCTAATGAATTTATTAATAAAAACGTAGGGATCATTCCTCCACTAAAATACATAGTTATAATACCCATTTTTATAAATATACTTCTACCTACTAGATTTGTTTTACTCATAGCATAAGCTGCAATACCTGTTATAAATAAGTGGGCACTTACACCAATTAAAACTCTCATACCAGATACTATAAATGCATTATATATATCTTCGTTTTTTAACATTACTTTATAATTTTCAAATGTAAACTCTCTCGGCCAAAAGTAAATTCCGCCTTTTACTGAATCTAAACCATCGTTAAACGAAAGTGCAATTATGTTTGTAATAGGTAGTATAATTAGTAGGCTAAAAAACGTAATAAATACAACATTAAATATTTTAAAAAATTTTTCACCTTTTGACATCTTTAACACTCCTCTCTATTAAAAAATTGAAGTTTCATTATCAATTTTTTTAGTTAAAAAATTTGCTACTAGTAAGAATGTTACAGAAACAATAGATGAAAAAATACCAACTGCTGTAGCATAGGAATAATCTCCATTTTTCATACCCATTGTATAAACATAAGAATCTATTACTTGACTTTTTGTTAAATTTGCAGAGTTTTGTAATACTAATGCTTGGTCTAAATTCGCACCAATCATTCCACTTACACGTAGTACAAACATCAAGATAATTATGCTTCTTATACCAGGTAGTAAGATATGCCAAATTCTTTTTAACTTACCTGCTCCATCTACCTCAGCTGCTTCATATAGTGTTGGATCAATTCCCGCCATTGCAGCAAGGTATAAAATCGTACCCCAACCAATTTCTTTCCAAATTTCAGAAAGAGCAGCAATCCACCAATACCAGTCAGGGTTTCCTAAATATAAAATAGGTGTATCAATAATACCTAAACCTATTAAAATATTGTTAAATAAACCAGATGAACCCATCCATGAAATTAGCATACCACCTAATATAACCCATGAAAGGAAGTGAGGTAAATATGAAATTGTTTGTGAAATTTTTTTAAACTTTGAATCAGCAAGTTCATAAATCATTATTGCAAGTATTATCTCAGCTGGAAATCCTATAAATAGCTTTATTGTACTAATACCAAATGTATTAATTAAAGCCTCGAAAAAAAATGGATCAGTTAAAAATGATTTAAAGTTAGCTAATGCAACAAATTCCGAGCCTAAAAATCCGTCATAGGGCGAATAATCTTGAAAAGCTATAATAAGACCGAGCATAGGAATAAAGGAAAACACAATCATTAAAATTATGCAAGGCCAAACCATTATTTGTAATGGCCATTGTGCTTTTAATTTTTTCATTTTATTTTTAATCATCTTTCCACCCCTATCACATTATTATTAGAGTTAATTTTTTGTTTATTTTCAAATATCTCATAATTTATTTTCTCTCTCAAATTTAGTAGCCATTTCTCACTTTTAGGGTAATTTTCAAAATCAATTTGAATTTCTTCATCTAACAAATCAATTACTGCTTTTCTACCTACTAAATTTTCAAGTGTTCTACAAGCGTCAGCATCTTGAAATGCTTGATGAAGTAACTTAAGTCGAATTGAGCTAACTGGTCCACTTTTACCAGGATAAACTAAAAATGCATCACCTGAAGGAAACCCTCTATCAGCATCTGTGTTTAAATATGGGTTAATATCCATATTTAAACATTTGTGACCGTACCAGTGATTATAGCCCCAATGCAAAAACCCTTCAACCTTTGCTTTATAAAGTTGCAACCCGATAATACGTGTACGTAAACTAGGCATACTCATAAATCTGTTAGATAATCCGTTTTTATATTCACAACAACAATAATAAGCCCATAAGTTTTTAATATCCTTATTTAAAAACTTTGAAATATGCTCAGTAGATGCAACTGGAATATCAACTAAACCTCTTTCATAAAATTCAAAATCAGACAATGCGTCAAATATAGGCACATTCCAACCTATTTCCTTTATAATATCTCTAGCAACTTTATAGTGCTCTATATTACTCATATTAGGTTCATCTGAAATATGAAAATAGCAAATGTTTTCAAGGTTCTTTTTCTTAAGAAATATATGCAAAGCCTCCAAGAAAGACTTTAAAAAATTTTTATATTCATCAGAATCAGCTCTTGTATGCCAGCCAAAAATTTTTCGTTGTTCACCATCTACTTCAGCATATATTTTAGGTGCATATTCTGCTCCCCATTGTGAAAATAGATGAGTCATTTCAAAATATTTTATATCTTTTTCCAAACATATTGTCATAAATCTATCTAACAAATCAAAGTCATAATAATAATCTTCATTTTCTTTAAAAATTTTGACTAATTGAACAGTTGGTCTATCCCCGTTTACTTTCATTTCTAAAGCAGGAGAAAAAAGTGGCGTTAAAATCATATTAATTCCATGTTCAACATAATTATCAATATATTTTCCGATAATTTCAAAATGCTCATCAGATAACATTTCAGTCTTATGAAAATCGGCAATACAATCAAAGTAAAACCATTCAGTGTGCTTTAAACTCGAATTACTAACTTTCACATTAAGAAGGTTAAGTGTAAAAACCTCTTCAGCAACTTTGTCATTGTTATAATTAACATTCAAAATAATTTCATATTTATCCGCTTTCAAATCTGAAGTCTTAATCGTAACCCAAAAACTGTTCCATTGCCCATTTACCATAGAAATTTTATTTGTTTGGTAAATTGGATCAGGAAAGAGTCCCGCTTCTGTTTTTAACAAGTACTCATCGTGATCTCCATAATTTGGTAACATAGAAGGAACTAAGCCAACATATCCAATTTCTATATGTTCATTTATATTAGATAAAACGGTAACTTCTACATTATGTGCTAATTCTTCGGACTTTACTGCAAGTTGAAAATATACCACATCGCCCATTAAAGCACTTGTTTTATTTAAACATTCTGCCTTTAATTCATCATTTGGAAATATTTTAACCAACGAACTAACTAATCTAGTTTCAAACACCGTTTTTCACCTTCTTTCTATGTGTGATTTTTTTAACTCCTAATTTATAAAACTTCTACTTCGAAAATTTTATTTTCATTTGTATTTAAATAGAAGTTTATTTTGCCTTTTTCGATTAAATTTTCATTTTTATCATTTGTGTATTTTAAATCATCTAAAGAAATTTCAAAAGAAATTTTCACCTTAGAAAAGTTTTCCAACTCAACCTTTTCATATTTAACCATTTCTCTAACTGGTCTAACAATATTTGAAACTGGGTCTTCAAAAAAAAGTATTGCTGTTTCTTTACAACTAAAATCACTTTTGTTTATGATGTCAAAGGAAATATTTATATTAGAATTTTCAGTAATTTTATTATCTGATATTTCAAAATTTGAATATTCTATGTTTGCATAACTTAGACCGTGTCCAAATCTATAAAGCGGGCCAATTTCACAATCTTGATATCTACTACTATATGTTGACTCATTAGCAGGTCGACCTGATCTTAAGTGATTGTATCTTAAAGGCATTTGACCATTAACTCTAGGTAATGACATTGTTAATTTTCCAGAAGGTATTTCCTTACCAAATAATAATTCTGCAACTGCATCACCTGTTTTAGTGCCTAAATACCAACACCATAAAATAGATTTAGTATATGGTTCTATTGAACTTAATACAAGTGGTCTTCCTGAAAAAACAACACATGCTACATTAGAATTAAGTTTTGATACAGCTTGAACAAGTTGTTGTTGTTTAAAGCCTAAATCAATAGTTGCACTACTGTGACCTTCACCACTTAGTTCCCAACTTTCACCTACTGTAACAATTACAGCATCTGCATTTTTAACCTCTGTTGTGTTAAATTCATCAAGTGATGTATATGCACTTACTTTAGTATCTTTACCTAGAAAGTTTTTAACACCAACTTCTAAAGAAGTTACATCATCAAAACTACCTTTACAAGCCCAGTTACCTAACAACTCATTAGTTTTAGCAAACTCACCAATAACCACAACAGACTTTAACTCTTTTTTAAAAGGTAAAACACTATTATCATTTTTTAATAAAACGCAAGATTCAATCGCCGCTACTTTAGCAAATTCCTTAATTTCTTCTGATAGTATAGTAGTGCTTTCTTTTTTTTCGTCAACATATGGATTTTCAAACAAGCCTAAATCATTTTTGAGTTTAAGTACTTTAAATACTGCATCATCAAGTTGCTTTTCTAGTTCCTCATTGTTTTCAATAAATTTACTACCATTTTGCATATAAGTAGTTGAACACATTTCAATATCAACACCCGCATTAAAGGCTAATTCTCCTGCACAATAAGGATTTTCACAAACTCCGTGATTTAATAATTCAATAACTGCTCCCCAGTCAGAAATTAAAATACCTTCAAAATTTAATTGATTTCTCAATACATCTTTTAATATAAATTTACTTCCTGTAACTGCTTCACCATTTATACTATTAAAAGAACTCATAACAAACCATGGTTTAGCCTCAATAGCAATTTCATAAGGCTTAATATAATATCCATAAAACTCTTTCATTGACAAGTCAACTGAAGCATAATCCACACCGCCTTCACCTGCACCGTAGCAAGCAAAATGCTTAACACAAGCTGCAACTCCATCATCTGAAATATTCCCACAGTCTGTTTTTTGATATCCATAAACCATAGCTTTCCCTAAATCTCCGGCAAGTTTATGATCTTCACCAAACGCTTCCATAACTCTACCCCAACGAGAATCACGAACAAGGTCAACCATAGGTGAAAAGTTTACGTGAATACCTGTAGCACGAAGTTCTTTCGCTGTATAGCTTGCAACATTCTTAATTATTTCACTATCCCAACTACAAGAAAGTGCAAGAGGAATAGGAAATATTGTTTTGTATCCATGAATAGCATCATGCATAAACAAAAGAGGTATTCCATGTGCGTTTTTTTCTAAATTATTTTTTTGTACTTGGTTTATAACTTTAGCACTTGAAACACCTAATACACTACCTATAGTAAAAATATTATCCTCATTTAGTCCTAAAAAATCGCCTGTTGGACCAGTTTCAACTATTTCAGAACTATAGTCTTCATTATCCATTTTTAAAAAATGTTCAGCAGTACTTTGAGTTAACTGTCCAAATTTTTCTTCAGTAGTCATACTATTAAGAATATTTAGTAAATCTTTTTCTTTCATCTGTTCACCACTATTTCCATTCTAATTTTGGCAAGATATCTTTTTGAAGTTCACACATATGGTCTATCATAGCTGCTGCTTGATAATATGTTGGTGCTTGTGGGTCAAGTAATATTGCTTGTAAAAGCTTATTTTTAGATTTTTCTTGATAAGCTTCCAATATCAATTTATGAATACTACCTTGAATATTTATTGTACCGATTATTGCCGTCGGTAAATCTTGTGTCATCTGTGTTAACTTTATACCATTACCATCTACTGTAGCTTGTGTTTCTATAACCATATCATCAGGCAAGCCTTTAATCGCACCGTTATTTTGCATATTAACAGCCTTTAAATAGTATGTTTCATCAAAATAAATTGACTCAATAATTGGTATAGCATATTCGCCACTACAACAAACTTTTTCCTTACTATATGTATATGCCTCTTCATTCCACATTTCTTGAGTAACATTTTCATCAAAAAACTTTTTATCTAGCTGGTTACCACTAGCACTATAAACAAATTGTAAATCTTTACCATCATTATGCTTATATGGTTTATCTTTCAATGGGTCATATCTATATAGTAAAGAAAGTCCAACATAGAAATCATCAGCATAACTTACATACTCACCACAGTGATTTGTACCCGGATATGGATACATACCATATAGATGAAACATTGTTCTTGATAAACCAACATGATCAAATTGTGCTAGACCACTAGCTTCTTTTTCTTTTACTTTAAACAATGGGTATAAATCTTCACCTGTATTTTTATTCCAAATTTTAGTAAACCAACCAAAATGGTTTAACCCACCACTTTCAACAGCAATCACTTCTTTATCCATCTGTAAAAACTCTGCAACTTGGTCTATTCCCATTTGTAAACCATGACATAAACCAGCAACTTTTATTTTTGTAAATTTAGAAATTGCCTCAACCAATTTTGCTTCAGGATTAGTATAATTTAGCAACCAAGCATCAGGACAAACTTTTTCCATTGTTTGAGCAATTTCAAGCATAGGTCCTAAATTTCTTAAAGTATGAAACATTGAACCCGGTCCACCATTTTCGCCATAAACTTGTTTGCTACCATATAAACGTGGAATATGAAAATCTTGTGCCCAATATTGATAACGTTCAACTTCAATAGCAGTAATTACAAAATTTGCATTTTTAACTGCTTCTTCTAAGTTTAAAGTTTGTAATAATTTTGTCTTACAACTAAAATCATCAAACATTTGCAAAGCATAATTATAAGTTCTTTTTAAATTATGTTCTTCAATATCCATTAATACAACTTCTAATTCCACTTCGCTTTGTAATCTTTTTGATAAAACTATATCATTAAGTGCACCTAATGCAAAAGAAACACTACCAGCACCAATTAATGCTATTTTCATATTTTTCATAATAGCCTCCTAAATATTCATTTTTGTATAATAACCTGCTCCAATCAAACCTGCATCAGAACCAAACTGCGTTGTTTCAATTTTTATTTTGTTAGATAAATTTCCAAGTAGTTTAATTTTTGTATTACTATAAATTAAATCTACAACCCATTTATTGCAAGTTATCAAAGGTCCACCTAAAACAATAATTTCAGGATCAAATAAATGTATAACATTTGCAATTCCAGAAGAAACGTAATTTATCCATTCATTAATTATAATAATTGCTTTTTCATCTTGTTCTTGATATTTTCTAAAAATATACTCACTTGTTTTATCTTCACCAAAGATTTTTTTAGCTTTAAGTGTCAATGCATTACCACTGCATAAATTTTCAAAATTTCCTTCAAAAATATTTTCTCTATTAGAATCTATTAGTATACTACCAATTTCACCTGCATAACCATTTATACCGTTATGTATTTTACCATTAATAATAATACCACTACCAACGCCCGTACTAAAAGTAATATATATTAAATTTTTATATCCTTTACCTACACCAAATATGCTTTCAGATAAAGCTATAACATTAACATCATTTTCAAAAAAAACTTTATAATCGGATAATACATCTTTTATTTTAGAATATTCTAAATTTTCGATACAAGGTATATTTGTAATATCTACAATATTTGTATAACCTTTTTTATATGGTGCAGGAAGTACAATACCAATTTTTTTTACATCAAATTCTTTTTTTACCTTTTCGACCTGTTCTTTTAATGTATGTAAAAAATCATCGCTATCTTTTATACTACTTGCTGTAATTTGTACTTTATTTATAATTTTTAGATCATTGTCGATTAAGGCTATTCTAACATTCGTCCCACCTACATCAATCGCAATGAAACATTCATACATTATAACACTTCCTTTGTTTTCAAATTTTCAAGTAGTTGACCTGCTGCTTTATCAATGTAAAAATCAATATGATTATGTCCTAACAATACTTGTGCAGGCAAATTAGCATTTCCATTTTCAAATATTTCTTTAACAATATTTTTTTTGTGTTCACCAGTTATAATCACTATAGTTCTTTTTGCAGAAATAATTTGTTCTAAACCCAAAGTTATTCCTTCTTCTATTTTTACATCTTCATTAAAGTATTTTACAGCAACTTCTTTTGTTTTTTCAGATAAGTTAACTACACTACTGTAGTTCCTAATAATATCATTTGGTTCATTTAGGCCTATATGACCATTCATACCAACACCCATTAAGGTAAATGTTATGGGATTTCTTTTTATAAAGTTATCTATTCTTTCACACTCTTTGTTCAAATCACTGTTTACAGTTTTGTAAAATACAATATTTTCTTTTGGCAAATCAATATTTTTGAATAAATCATCATTTAACATTTGATAACAACTTCCAACTGTATCTTCTGTAACTCCTATCCATTCATCTAAACTAACAATTTTTAGTTTATCAAAGTTTATATCTTTGTTATTTTCTTTTGCAAAAAGACTATATATTTTTTTAGGTGTACTTCCAGAAGCTAAAGAGAACACAGGACTATCCTCGGTTAATATTTGTTGTTTCATTTCTTTAAACACTTCTTGAGCTAAATCTTTTTCATTTTCAAATATTTTTAACATTTTACCTCCTTATAACTTTATCGAAACTTATTTAATTAAGTTTATTAATTAATGTCATTTTATTATAAAAATTCCTATTTGTCAATCACTATTTTTAAATTCTTTACATTTTTTTAATTATTTATAGTAATATATTAGACATTTTTGTATGTTTTTATTAAATCCTCTATTGATTTTTATTGTATTTGTCTCTTATTTTTATTTGTTTTTCTATTTTTTGTTTATTTTTATATGTTTTTATTAAATTTTTCATAATTTAGTTGTATTGTCACTTTTAATATTTATTAAACTAATAATCTAAGGCGTTAAGATGATAACTTTAAAGAAAACAGCAATTAAGTTTATCCACACTAAAGAAAGTGCTGAAAAGGGTTAGAAAAAAATTAATTTGGGAGTTTCTCAATAAGATAATTTCAATCATACAGATTAGCCTCGCCACTAAGCGTAGTCTTAGGTGATGGCTAATCTTCCGAAAATTACGGCGAAAGCCATAACTGAGGAAAGGTCATTTGACTTTTTCCTTACTCACTTAACGCAAAATCGTTGTTTTGCTTGTTCCTAAGGTCGCACTTCTTTGAAGATTCTTAAAAAATTTTCATTTTCTAATTGAAAATTCTCCTCGTTACTACACAACGTTGCATTTTGCACTGATACCACTATATTTTTTTCTGTTTTTTATGCAATTTCCCGTTTTCTTCAAAACCCCCCATATTTTTTTACTTTGTTAACTTTTTCGACACTATATATAAAGACTGTATCAATATCAAAAAGTTAAATTTTTAGCCTAACTTCTTGATAGTGATACAGTCTATAGTATAAACTTCTTAAACTTTAATTTTTACTTTTGCTATCCTTAATTACGGTCTAGTTGGCGTGCCATCTGGCAAACGTGCCAAAGTCCAATCTGGCAATGTATTATCACATGGATACTTTTTAGCTGCCTTTTCATCAATATCTATACCAATACCCGGTTTTTCATTAAGGTAAATATATCCTTTTTTAAATTCTGGTAAACCCGTAAAAACTTCATATATTGGTTCTTCAAAACCATTCCACTCTTGAATACCAAAGTTTGTACTTGATATTGAAAAATGAACATTTACTGCATGCCCTATAGGTGTAAGGTCACCCGGTCCATGCCAAGCAGTACGTACACCAAAAGTTTCACTAAGGGCAACTAATTTCCTTGTAGGCGTAATTCCACCTATTTGACTTATGTGTACACGTATATAATCAATTAATCTATTTGAGATTAAATTAATCCATTCATTGGGATTATTAAATAATTCACCCACAGCTATTGGTGTTGTTGAATGTTGTCTTACCATTTTAAACCATTCTAATTGTTCTGGTGGCAATAAATCTTCAAGGAAAAATAAATCAAATTGTTGCATTTCTTTTGCCATATTTACAGCATCGATTGGTGAAAGTCTTTCATGTACATCGTGTAATAAGCCAACTTCATTACCAAAAGTTGTTCTTATATGTTCAAAAAGTTTATATACACCTCTCATATATTGTTTCGGATCGTAATATTCTCCGGGTAAAGAACCTATTGGTTTTGTAATAATTTGAGACTTAGATGCTTTATCTCCCATTTCTCCACCATAAGTACCCATTTGGCAACGTACATTCAGATATCCTTCTTCAAGACATTTTCTTACATTTTCTTCTACTTCAGAAAGGCAAGTTCCATCAGCGTGTTTGTAAGCTGCAACACCACCTCGAACTTTACCACCAAATAACTGATATAGTGGCATATTTGCTAATTTACCTTTAATGTCCCATAAAGCCATATCTACACCAGAAAGTGCATTATTTAAAACAGGTCCATTTCTCCAATACCCACTAACCATAGCAGTTTGCCAAATATCTTCAATCATTTCAGGATCTTTGCCAATTAAGAATGGTTTCAAATATTCATCGACTGCAGTAACTACAGCTAAGTATCTTTGAGTAAATGTTGCACAGCCCAACCCATAAAGTCCCTGTTCATTTGTGTATATTTTAACCACAACTAAATTTATACCCTCAGGTGCCGTAATAATAGTCTTTACATCAGTAATTTTAAGTCTGCTCATTATAATTCTCCCTCTAATATAATTTTTTGTATATAAATTTTAAAAATTTTAGTATAAGCACTTCAAGTATAGGTCAACGTTATAAAACTGTCAAGATAAATATATAATATTTATTAATTTTATTAATTAATTAATTAATATTATTTAAAAAATTTATCTTAATAAATCCACAAAGAAGTATCTACAAATTGTTTCCAGTCTACTATTATTCTTTGATATTTAAAAAAAGCTCAACTACATAGTAGTCAAACTTTTTAAAAAATAATATAAATCTTATTAACTGAATAATTTATTGTTAATTTCTTGCTCAATAGATAATGTAGCTGCACCTATAGCACTAGCATTTTCCATATTACTGGCATATATATTTAATTTCCAACCAGTATACTTAAATACAAAAAATTCTACTTTTTCAAGTATTTCATCAGATAGAGCCTTTATTACAGGTCCACTTAATACAATATTAGAAATATCCAATAAACTCACAGCATTACATATAGTTAGTGCAATATATTTCGATATATACTCAACACATTCATAAATATTTCGTACTTTTGATCTATCTAAATCCAAAAAATCTAAACCAAATCTTTTTTCTAAATATTTTATATTAAGCTTAGTTTCTAGCCACCCCACCGATGTAGGCATAGCAACATAGTCTAAGTCAAAACATAAATACTCTAATTCACCAACACCTTTTTTATTACCACGGTACAATTTTTTATTTAAAATAATTCCAGAACCAATACCTGAATTTAAAGCAATTTCTAATAAGTCGTTAGAATCTTCAATTTTTAAACTTAATTGGAAAAATTCGCATATTGCTGAAGCATTTACGTCATTTTCCAAATAAATTGGTACTCCAAATTTTTCCTCAAGTGAATCTTTTATTTTAGAATAACTATACTCTTTTTCAGCTATATAACTAACTTTTATACGTATTTTTTCTTCTTGCGTATTTATAGCTCCATCAACAGCTATACCTATACCAAGTATTTCTGAATTATACTTTTCAACTGTAGTTTTAAAATATTTCTTAACGTCAATAAGAGTATTTACTAATGTTTCGTCCCAAAAAAAAACTTCATCTTCAATAATATATTCATCAATAATTTCATGCTTTAAATTTAACAAAATAGCTCTTGCACTATTTCCGATTAATTGAATACCTATGCTTGTATATGCATTAGGATTAAAATCATATAACAAGCGCTTTCTGCCTAAGCCACCTGCACCTTCTCTGCTTTCGTTTGAGGCACTTACTAGACCAATCTCATCAAAATAATCAATTATTTTACCAACAGTAACCAAACTCATAGTTGTCATTTTTGAAATTTCAATTTTTGCAATCGGAGAGTTAAACAACAATATATCATAAATTATTTTTCTATTTTGATCTTTAATATCATTTGGCAATAATGCTTTCATTCTTCCCCTCACTTAAATTCACACAAAATTTTTTAATGTATTATATATAAAAATTTTAAAACAAATATCAAATAATGTCAATATTTAAAAGAATTTTTCTTTACTGCATTTTTTATTGATGTTTATAATTGGCTTCATTGCAAAATATAGAAAAATCCATTTTAAAATCGGAATTTTCACTACGTGAAAACGACTTCGTCGCCCTTGTTCGTCGGGTTCTTTACAAAACAATGGCTTTGCGACTTTTGACAAACACATGTAAATTTAATTTTTTCTTTTGCGATGTGCCATTTATTGAATTTTACAACGTTGCCAATTAGAAAATTTATCATAAAACTGTCTATACCAGAGGGTGCTGACAAAGTCAGTAGAAAAAAAATTATTAGATAGCATAGTAAATAGCGTATTTTAGTTGTTACAAAGTAGATATCTACTAAGTTCAACACATTCATATCAAGATATTTAAAGTCAATATTGAACTTTAACCTACAAAATGATATAATAAAATAAAAACTTGGAGGAAAACAATGCCAACAGTATTTGTATCATTAAAAGAAGGTTTAACAAGAAATAAAAAAAGAGACTTAATTGAAAAGGTTACAGAAGCAATATCTGATTCGACAGGCTATCCAAAAGAAACGGTAGCGATCATAATAGATGAAAAGTCTTCAGACAACTTTGGTAACGGTGGAATTCAATTAACTGATAAAATTGAAGCTCGTGAAAAAGCAAATGAAAATAAATAATTTTACACATTTATATCTGTGAAATTATAAAATATAAAATTACCATAAAATCACTTATTTATGGTAATTTTTGTTTTAAAATGTATAAAGAATAAGAAACATATCCAATTATTGCAATCTTAAAAATTTTTTTGATTTTCTTTATAGATTTATCACTATACTATCACAAATTAATCACAAATTATTTATATAATATAGTAAATGAGGTGATAAAATGAAAAATAATAATTTAAATAACCCAAATTTATTACAAGTACCTTCATATATGATGGCTATACCTTATAACCTTGCATCAAGTGAAATTCTTGAAACGATGGTAAAAACAAAAAGCTTTGATAATATAGTTTTTTTAAATTTAGTACTTGATGAAATTATATTAAGTATAAAAAACTCTAAAGAATTTATTTTTCATACAGAAACATATGTTTCTGAAACCATTAGAAAGGTAAATATTGAGTTTAGAGGATCCTTATATTCTGTAAAACTATATTTTAAGGATTTTGTTAAAGATGATTATTTACAAAGAACATATCTTTCTAAGGAAGAAATGAGTGCCTTAGAAAATTCTATGGGCGTAGTTACTGAAATTATGTTTAATGAAAATATATGTAAATCTTATCTCTTTCAATTAAAACTTGTAAATACCCTATTTGGTGAAGTTTGTGCATTAGCAGACTGTTCTTCACGTGCTCTTTTTTCTGGAAAATGGCTAAACAATATGGCAATCGCCTCAGTACCACCAAATACATCTTATATGTACAACTTGCATATTGTTAATGATAATATGGCTAATACGTGGATTTATACCGAAGGTTTAAGACGATGCAATATATATGATATAGAATTTTTAAATCTAAATTTAGAAAACTATCAAATATGTTCCATTTTATTACCATATCTAGTTTCTAACCTCGTAGAACATAGAATGCCAAAAGAAGGTATGCCTATTTATCTTGGCGAAAACATATACCTATCATTGCATAACTCTAGCGATGCGATAAAGAAATATCGCGGAATTATTGGAACAAACAGTGATGACAGAAAAAATTTGCATCATTATTATTTAACAGCATTTGCTTATATAGAACATAAAACAAAAGAATTATCTGAATTAGTTCCTTTTTTAGTTGAACCAACCTTTACAGAAAGTTTAATTGAAAAAGAACGTAAAAATACTATGGCAAGGGAATTTTTCGATTTATTCGTAAAAATTATCGAAAAACAAGAAGTTGTTTCAAATTTAAAAAAATTCGTTAAAAATTTAAAAAATCCCGAACTTCAAATTTTAGAGGGTAGAATAAAAGCAGCTTTCCCTATAGATGAAGATAAAGTTACAATAGATAGAACAAATGAAAATCTATGGTTTAAATTTATTAAAAATACGGACAAAAAAACAATAAAAGGCGAACTTATGTCTGAACCTATATACATTGAAGAACTTAACAGTGGTGAAGTTGTAGAATTTTCTTATAACTTTATAAATGATTGGATAATTTTTTCAGAAATAGGAGAAATTACTCCTGAAAATCTATATTTATTATTATAATATTTACCATATGACGTCATAGCAAAATATGATATTTTCTATGAATTGCTAAAAAATAGCTTATAGCGTACTTAAGGTACACTATAAGCTATTTTTTTATCTATAGGTAACGTTACCTTATACCATTTTTTGTTGATTAAACCAAATGGCTTCATTGCAAAATATAGAAAATCCATTTTCACAGAAAAATAACGGCTTTGCGATTTTTGACAAAAACTGTAGAAATGGCTTTTTTTGCCATTTCAGGCGTTTGTCAAAAATATGAAAATTTGATTTTTCCTTTTGCAATGTGCCATTTCTTGAATTTTGCAACGTTGCCAAATAAAAAAGTGATAATGAAAAAATCATCATCACTTTTAAAACATTTATATTTCGTTTATATTAGTAAACAACACCACTTGGAGTAGTATATCCATGTTCACTTAAGAAAGCTTCTAAATCTTCTACTGTAGAAGGAACAACGATATCACCAGCTAAAACAGATGCATATACTTCCTCATATTTTGCTAAAGCTTCTTCTGAAAGATTAGGATTTTCTTCTGGTAAGCCTACACCACCGTTAGAAGTATCAAGAGTAATCATCTCAGAACCTTTAAATGTACCATTTAAAATTTCATCAAGTGCATTATAAGAAGCAGCATTTAAATCTTTCATAGCAGAAGTTAAAATAACAGATGAACCATCAGCCATTTTACCAGACTCATATTGGTCAACGTCAACACCAACTACCCATACATCTTCACTGTTTGAACGGCGAGTTTTACCTTCATCAATAACACCAACACCAACACCACCAGCAGCAGCAAAAATAATGTCACAACCGTTATCATAAAACTGACCAGCTAAGCTTTTACCCGCAGCAATATCAGTAAATGTGCCTTGATAAATATATTCAGAAACAGAAACATCAGTACCAAAATTTTCGTTTGCATATGCAATACCAGCTACATAACCCCAACCGAATTTTTGAACAGCAGGTATTTCAGAACCACCAATAAAACCTACTTTACCAGTATTTGTAGACATAGCAGAAGCTACACCTGCATAAAAACCTGATTCTTGCTCAGCAAAGAAAATTGATTCTGTATTACTTGCAATATCAGCTGCATAATCACCTGAATGTGGATAACCATCTAAAATTACAAAGTTTACATCTGGATAAAGCTCTTGAGCTTTATATACAGCAGTTTCAAATTTGTATCCTGGGCTAAAAATTGTTTTATAACCTAAATCAACAAGATTTGCATAAGCATCTAAATAATCTTGTTCAGCTTCACCAGCAGGTTGTACATAACGAGATTCAATAGTACCAAATTCTTCCTCGTATCTTTTGATACCTTCCCAAGTACCTTGATTAAATGATTTGTCATCAATAGTACCAGAGTCTGTAGTCATACCAACTTTGTATAATTCAACGTCAGCAGCCTCATCAGTGCTTTGTGAATCACTTGTGCTGTCTGTACTACCTTCAGTTTCTGTACTAGTAGCAGTATCAGCAGGAGTTTCATTTGAACTACATGCAGTTGCAGTAATAGCTAAAGTTGCAATAATACCTATAGATAATAATTTTTTCATTTTATGCCTCCATATAAAATAAGTCTCTTAGAACATTATACACTATTAATTATGTAAAGTAAAGATTTTGTAGTATTTTTTATGCTAATTCGAGTGCTATTTCCATCATCTTAGTAAAAGCAGTTTGTCTTTCATTAGCAGTAGTAATTTCATGTGTAACTAAACTATCACTTATAGTTAAAATACAAAGAGCGTTTACTCCAGCTCTGGCTGCATTCATATATAAAGCTGCAGCTTCCATTTCAACACATAATACGCCCATTTTTTGCCATTTTTTCCAAGAATCTATTTCATCACCATAAAAAACATCAGAAGACAAAATATTTCCTACACGAACTTTAGTCCCCTTTTCATTAGCGATTTTTAAAGTCTTATCTAAAAGTTCAAAAGAAGCTGTAGGTGCATAGTGACCCGGTAAATTAAAGTTTGAAACATAGTTTGAGTCCGTAGATGCACTCATACCAACAACGATATCATAAAGATTTAAGTCAGGTTGGAAAGACCCTGCTGAGCCAATTCTAATTAAATTTTCAACACCATAACCATGAATAAGTTCATATGAGTAAATACCAATAGATGGCATACCCATACCAGTACCCATAACAGAAATCTTTTTACCCTTATACGTACCTGTATAACCAAAAGCATTTCTTGTAGTATTCCACATAACTACATCACTTAAAAAAGTATCAGCAATAAACTTAGCTCTTAGTGGGTCACCCGGTAACAAAATTGTTTTTGCAATAACAGAATTATCTTTGTTGTCTTTTACCTCAATATGAGGTGTAGGTATACTTATAGCCATTTTAAAACCTCCTAAAAAATTAATAGTTACTTGTAGAACTTTCACCTTGCATAAGTTTTACACCTGCAGAAGTTCCAATTCTAGTAGCACCATTTAAAATCATTATTTCAAAATCTTCTGGTGTTCTTACTCCACCTGAAGCTTTAACACCAATATTTTCTCCAACAGTTTTTCTCATAAGTGCAATATCTTCTTTAGTAGCACCACCAGTAGAAAAACCAGTTGATGTTTTTACAAAATTTGCTCCTGCGTTCACAGCAAGTTCACAAACTTTAACTTTTTCATCATCATTAAGTAAGCAAGTTTCGATAATAACTTTTAGTAAAGTACCATTACAAGCAGTTGAAACGGCTTTAATATCTTCATAAACCTTATCATAGTCTTTATCTTTTAAAGCACCTACGTTTATAACCATATCAATTTCAGTAGCACCATCAGCAATAGCAATTTCTGTTTCATATGCTTTTACCTTAGAAGAATTTGCACCAAGAGGAAATCCTATTACAGTACAAACATCTACACCACTACCATTAAGTAATTCTTTTGCAAATGAAACCCAAGTTGGATTAACACATACAGAAGCAAAATCATATTCTTTAGCTTCTTCACATAATTTTAAAATTTCTTCTTTTCTAGCATCTTGACGTAACAATGTATGATCAATATATTTACTTTTTTTCATAAATCCTCCAAAAATTATCTTTTACCTTTATCATATGGCTCACCTGCAGCTTTAGGGCCAACTGCATTACTTGAGAAAATTACTAAGGCAATAATAGTTATAACATAAGGTATTGCATTATAAAACTCCATAGGCAAATTGAAGTTTCTTAAGGTTTCATTTACAGGTGAAACAGAGGCTAAGGTTTTTGTAAAACCAAAAAAGAAAGCAGCCCCAAGAACATTAAAAGGCTTCCATTTACCAAAAATCAAAGCACCTAAACCTAAAAATCCAAGACCATCTACAGAACCTGTAAACTCACCAGCAACTGTTAAAACATATACTCCACCACCTAGGCCAGCTAAAAATCCAGATGTCAAAACACCAATATAACGCATTGCTTTTACATTTATACCAGTTGAATCTGCAGCAGAAGGATTTTCACCACAAGCACGTAATCTCATACCAAAACTTGTTTTAAACAAAACATACCAAAGTAACAAAAATATTATAAGTACAATTAAAGTAGATAAATAAGCATTTGTAAAAAACATTTTACCTACAATAGGTATTTCAGATAAGTTAAAAGGAATAATACCTTCACCATCTATAGTTTGACGCTTAATAGACTGTACAATAGTAACATTTTGAGTAGTAGTAAGTTTTTTTGCAAAAAATATAGTTAAAGCCGGTGCCATCATATTTAAAGCAGTACCAGAGATAACTTGGTTTGCCGATAAGTTTATACTAGCAAATGCGTGTAAAGATGAAAAGAGCATACCAACAATACCACTACAAAGTAAAGCTAACCACACAATATAATAGTCGTCAGGCGTTTTAAATAAATAATATATAAAAATAGCAGAAACAAAAGCACCAACAACCATTATACCTTCAAGTGCAATATTTACAACACCTGAGCGTTCGGAAACTAAACCGCCTAATGCAGCAAGTAACAAAGGAGCAGTAAACATTAAAGCATAAGGCATAATATCATATACAAGCTGAAACATTATTCTTCCTCCTTATTCATTTCATTATCTACAGCATTATTATTAACAATATTATTTATGTTTTCTTTATCATTTATTGTATCTAATTTATCACTATTAGTATTTTTATTTTTTTTACCACGTATAATGTTTATTAGAAAGAGTTCAATAGGTAATGAAATAGCAGAAATATAAATAATAACAGCAATAACAGTATCAACTATTTCTTTAGGTATACCTATACTAGCAACCATAAACTCTCCACCGCCACGTAAAACACCAAATAAAAATGATGAGAACATAACTCCAATAGAGCTATTTAAAGCTAAAAGTGACACAGCAATACCATCAAAACCGAAACTAGGAAGTACACCATAATTTATATTTGAACGATAACCTGTATAATATAAAGCACCACCAAGACCTGCTAAAGCACCAGCAATAGCCATAGATACAATTATATTTCTATTAACTTTCATACCAGAATATTTTGCAGCATCTTTATTAAAACCAACTGCTTTAAGTTCAAAACCAAAAGTAGTTTTTTCAATCAAAATAAATATTAAGATTATAGTTATAATACCGATAAAAAATGTCAAATTCAAGTTTGAACCACCTGTTAAATTATAAAAGAAATCGCTTTTATATGATGCAGTTTCCATAATTGTTAAAGACTCTGTTTCATATTTACCCGGCATAAGAGTTTTTGCAAAATATTGTATAACCCATATAGAAGTGTAATTAAGCATAATAGAAGTTACAACTTCATGTATGTTAAACTTCGCTTTTAAAAATCCGGGAATAAATCCCCAAAAAGCACCACCTATCATACCACCTAGCATAACAACAATATGATGTATTCCAAAAGGTAAATCTAAAGTTGCACCAAGTAAAACTGCAACAAACCCACCAAAATAGAATTGACCACTCGCACCAATATTAAAAAGTCCTGTTTTAAATGCGAACGCAACAGATAAACCTGTAAAAATAAGTGGTGTCATATAGGACAGTGTATTTCCAAATCTTCTAAGATTGCCAAAACTTCCTTTAAATAGTTCTTGATAAGCTTCAAAACCATTATATCCTGAAGCATAAAGAATTATAAGACCTACTAATAAGCCAAGAAAAACAGAAATTACTGGTGTAAAATATTTAACTTTGGATTCGTCAAAGCTTTTTAAAAAATTATTCAATATCTTGACCTCCAATACTACCTGACATATAAAGTCCTATTTCTCTTTCATTTGTATCTTTTGTTATTAATTCACCTTGAACTTTGCCCTCATAGAAAACAATGACACGGTCAGATACATTTAAAATCTCGCTTAGTTCTAAAGAAACTAAAAGCACAGCTTTACCGCTATCACGTGCCTCTATAAGCTCTTTATGTATAAACTCTATAGCACCAACATCAAGCCCTCTTGTAGGTTGTGCAGCTATAAGTAAATCTGGTTGTCTTAATACCTCACGACCAATTATAGCTTTTTGTTGATTACCACCTGACATTGAACGAGCCACAGTTCTTGAGCCTTGTCCAGAACGCACATCAAACCTTTTGATAACTTCTTCAGACTGCTTTGTAACTTCTTTTTTATTCATTATACCTTTTTTAGAAATAGGTTCCTTAAAATAGTTTTGAAGTGCAATATTGTTTTCCAAAGTATAATCTAACACAAGACCATATTTATGTCTATCTTCTGGAATATGTCCAATGCCACTTAAAGTTTTTTCACGTATAGAAAGATTTGTTACTTCTTTACCATGAATAAAAATTTTACCAGTAAATTTATTGTCCAAACCTGTAATAGCCTCAATTACTTCACTTTGTCCATTACCCTCTATGCCTGCAATACCTAAAATTTCACCAGCTCTAACAGAAAAGTTTACATTTTTAAGGGATTTTATCCCCCTAGAATTTATTTTTTCAAGATTTTCTACTCTTAGTATTTCTTCCTTAGGGTTTGGTTCTTTTTTTTCTGTTTTAAATATAACACTACGACCTACCATTAAATCAGCCATTTCTTGTATTGAAGTACTTTCAACATCAACAGTTGTAATACCCTTACCTTTTCTGATAACAGTACATTCAGATGCAATTTCTTTAATCTCACGTAGTTTATGAGTAATAATAACAATAGATTTCCCCTCTTTTGTTAAGTTTCTCATAACTTCCATTAAACCATCAATTTCCGTAGGAGTAAGAACAGCCGTAGGTTCGTCAAATATTAATATATCTGCATCTCTATACAACATTTTTAGGATTTCAACTCTTTGTTGCATACCAACAGAAATAGTATTTATTTTTGCATTTAAATCTACTTCTAAATTATATTTTTTAGAAATATCTAAAATCTTTTTTTTAGCATAGTTAAAGTCAACTCTACCAAAACTTTTTTTAGGTTCTATTCCTAAAACAATATTTTCAAGAACGGAATAACATTCTATTAACTTAAAATGTTGGTGAACCATACCAATACCAAGTTTTGTGGCAACATTAGGGTTTTGAATATGTACTTTTTCACCTTTAACAAAAATTTCACCTTCATCAGGTTGGTATAAACCAAATAAAACACTCATAAGCGTGGATTTTCCAGCACCGTTTTCACCTAAAAGTGCATGAATACTTCCTTTTTTAAGTTTTAAAGTAATATTATCATTAGCTTTAATACCAGGGAAATATTTTGAAATATTATTCATTTCAATTATATATTCCATATTCACTCCTATTTTAAAATATTTAAGTAACTTTCACCAAGACCACTAGGAACATCTACTGAAAAATTTTCTGCAATAGTAGCACCGATATTTGCAAAAGTTTCGCCAATATCTAATGTACCATTATTAGTTAACTTTTTATTATACATTATAAGAGGAACGTACTCACGAGTATGGTCAGTACCCTTATATGTTGGGTCATTTCCATGATCAGCAGTAATCATTACAAGGTCATCATCAGATATTTTATCGAGAAATTCACCAAGTTTAAAGTCAAATTCTTCAAGACAAACTTTGTAACCTTCAGAATTTCTTCTATGTCCATATAATGCATCAAAATCTACAAGATTTAAAAAAGCAAGACCTGTAAAATCTCTATTTGTAAGACTAATTAACTTGTCCATACCATCATCATTTGATACAGTTTTTATAGCTTCAGTAATACCTTCGCCATCAAAAATATCATTTATTTTACCGATAGAAATTACATCAAAGTTATTTTCTTTTAAAGAATCTAAAACAGTTTTACCAAAAGGTTTAAGTGCATAATCGTGTCTATTTGAAGTTCTATTAAATTTGTTAACACCAGTTCCAATGTATGGTCTAGCAATAACACGTCCTACCTTCCACTCATCTTTCATAGTTAAGTCACGTGCCTTTTGACAAATATCATATAACTCATTTAGAGGAATAATTTCTTCATGAGCCGCTATTTGTAACACACTGTCGGCTGAAGTATAAAGAATTAGATCCCCTGTTTTCATTTGGTGTTCACCATACTCATCAAGTATTTCAGTACCAGAAGCAGATTTATTACCTATGATTTTACGATTAGTTGCTTTTTCAAGTTCGTCAATTAGTTCTTTTGGAAAACCTGTATCAGTGAAAGTCTTAAAAGGTTTAGTAACTTTTATGCCCATCATCTCCCAATGACCAGTCATTGTATCTTTTCCAAGTGAAGCCTCATCTAACTTTGTTACATAGGCTAAAGGGCTTTTTGTTTCATTAACACCATTGATACTAGTTATATTACCAAAACCAAGTTTTTCAAGATTCGGTAATGATATACCACCTGTAGCTTTAGCAAGATTTGAAATTGTATTAACACCAAAATCGTCATATTCACAAGATTTAGGGCTTTCTCCTACACCAACAGAATCCATAACGATTAAATACACCTTTTTAAATTTCATTAAATCCTCCATATTTATTTCAAAATATTTTTAATTTTTAACATAGGTACTAATAGTACAGTAGCAAGTACAGCAGAAGCACCAACTTGAATAGCATTAAACAAAATATTTGCAAATGCTACACTGAAATCATATAAAAAGACTTCATATGCAAAATATCCAGTAATCATTATTATCCCGGAAAACAGTGCAAGCAAGAAGAAAATGTGCATTCTTCGAGGTTTTTCTTTATTTTTAGTCAGCTTGTTAAATAATAAAGTCACAAACATAACTTGTAAAAATTTAATGAAAAATGTAGGAATTGCATAAATAGCATATCCGCTTAAAAGGTCAGCAAGTAAAGCCCCAAGTCCACTTGCTAGCCCACCTAGTGGTCCACCTATTAACAAACCTGATAACAACATAAATGTATCACCTAAATGTATATAACCAGATACCGGATTAGGAATTTTTAAAAAAAATGTACCTAAAAACACCAATGCGGCTATAATTCCTGCCTTTGTTAAATCTTTTGTAGTCATAAAAAACCTCCTCTATTAATATGAGTATTATAACAAATTTTAAACTTAATGTAAAGATTAAAAGGCTATTAAGAAACCTACTTAATTTTGAAAACAAAAATTTTATAAATTAAAAAAATTTATTTTAACCAAAATAAAAATAGATGTATTAAAAAGATAAATTGGGTAATACTTTCAACGTGTTATAAAATAGCATAAAAAAATAATGAGGTGATTATATGAATCAAAATACTAACAACCAACAAAATCAAGGTACAACTTACCAAGCAAGTAATACTTTTACACAAATTCCTACACCAAAAGCAAATGCTTCGGACATTGTTGCAGTTCAAAAAAGTGGAAGCCAAGTAACAGGTTATCAACTTTCAAATGGACAAGTAGTAGATAAGCAACAGGCAATTTCTATGGCAAAATCTGGTGATATTAAAGGTGTAGGTGTAGCTACAAATCAAGGAACAGAATATTTACGTTCTTTACCTGATAACACAACATCAAACAACTTAGACTCACTACCTACAATAAGCTAATAATAGTATTTTTAAAAATTGTATTGTTATATTTCCTTTGGAAAATGTAGAACACAGCTCTCAATTTATAACTTGGCATCATTGTAAAATGCAATTATGCCAAGATTTATATATAAATCTAAAACGCAAAATGTGAAAAAGGCTAAAAATGGCTAAAAGATGATTTTTTTCACAGTAGTTTTCTTCGGAAAACCCTTCTAATTTTTCACTAAAATACTAGTATATTTGGGGCAATGCCAAATGCATTGCATTTGTTCAGACTTTTTGACCATGCATTATGACGAAAAAACTGGTGTATTTTTAGGCATTACCACTTTTATTTTTGAGATAAGTCGGTAAATCATACAATTTAATAAGAGAGTAAAATTCACATAATTATGAATTTTACTCTCTTTCTGTTTTGAAAGTATTGCTACTTATTTATTTGCTATAGCATTGCATATTTCTTTTAATCCACATATAGCTATATCGATTTCTTCTTTTGTATTATAATGAGAAAAACTAAATCTAACTGCACCTTGATTTACGGTATTAAAAGATTTATGTAGTAATGGCACACAATGTGCACCTGTTCTTACAGAAATATTATATTTTGTAAATAATTCATCTCCAACAACTCCAGAGTCAATGTTACCAATATTTATTGTTACAATAGGACATCTTTCAAAAGTTCTAAAATCCCCAAATATTTTAATACAAGGCAAATCTTTAATGCTATTATAAAAATATTTCATTAATTCGATTTCAATATTTCGTATATGAGCAATTCCAACTTTTTCTATATAATCTAAAGCACCACCTAAGCCAGCGATACCATGCCCATTTAAAGTTCCAGCCTCAAAACAGTCTGGCATACTTTTAGGTTGTGCCTTTTCATATGTCTTATTACCACTACCTCCTGATTTCAAGGGTTTAATTTCAATACCTTCTTTAACATATATACCACCAACACCCTGTGGACCAAGCAAACTTTTATGACCAGTAAAACATAGAACATCTATGTTTAAATCTTGAACATCTATGTCAAAAAAGCCTGCTGTTTGTGAAGCATCTACAATAAAATACGAACCTTTTTTCTTAGTAATTTGGCTTATTTTTTTTAAATCAATAACATTACCTGTCAAATTAGATCCATGTGTACATATTATAGCCTTAGTTTTTTCATTACAAAGCTTGTCAAAATCATCGTAGTCTATACAACCAAATTCGTTACATTTAACAAAGGATATATTAACACCTTTTTCTTCCAACTCATATAATGGTCTAAGTACAGAATTATGTTCAAGTACTGTAGTAATAATATGGTCACCCTTTTTAAATAAGCCTTTAATTGCTAAGTTTAAGCTTTCAGTAGAATTAGAAGTAAATGCGATTCTATCAACACTTTCAGCATTAAAAAATCGTGCTAGCTTATATCTAACATCAAATATACAACTACTGGCAGTCAAAGATGCCTCATTTACGCCTCTATTGGCATTACCAAGAGAATTAAGTGCATTAGTAATAGCTACAATAACTTCATCTGGTTTTTTTAAAGACGTTGCTGCATTATCAAAGTAAATCATAATCCTCCTAAAGTAAGTAATAAAACATTTAGGTTTGAAATTTAGCAAAACCTATCTCGAAATGGGTTTATTTCATTCTCAAGAGCAATTATTTCAATAAAATTAGCTTTGCTTTTATGTATGACTTCTTTTGCTTCCTTAATATGCTCTTCTTTAATAAGTAAAGCTATTCCACAACCTAATGTACTATGTGTACATCTTGGTGCTGGAGCAATACGAGAAGGCACATTACCTTCTCGTAAAAGTTTTTGTAAAATCATACCATGAGTATGGTTTTCAAATAATACATAATAATTTATTTCTTTTTCCACAAATTTTAACCTAACATTTCAATAAAAGCATCTATTCTAGTACGTAACTGTTCTGCATCAGAATCAGCGTAATCTGTTTCAACGCCTAAAACAGGTATACCCGCTTCTTTTAAAGCTTTTTCTAAAGTGTAACCTTCTGTATCATATAAACAACAGAATTTTAGGTTTACATCTATAACACCATCAACATTATATTCTTTAGCTAAACGTACTACATCATCTATTCTACCAGTATTCGGTGTAAAACAAGCACAGTTTATACCCATATAACGGTTAGCAAGTGCCATATATTGTTCATCTAAAGTATCTTTAGAGTTATCAACTTCTCTTTCAAAGTAACGAGTACCAGTACAAGTTTCTTCACAAACTACAGCTGCACCAGAAGTTTCAATAATATGATGTAATTTCCAATTTGGAATAGCCATAGGAGTACCGGAAACTAAAATACGTTTTACGCCTTTAGGGAACGCAGAAACACCGTCTTTATTTCTTTGTTCTAATTCATCAGCTAAGCGATTTGCCATATCAGCACAACGTTTAGGATCGTCAAAAAATGCAATTTGCATCATTAAAAGTGCATCTTTACCGCTTATAGGTATATTTTTATCTTTTCTAGCTTCATAAACACGTTCTAATGCTTTTCTTTTATTGTTTACAATTTCAATAGACTCTTTAAGTTTTTCTGAAGTAATTGTATTACCTGTAACACCTTCTACAGCTTTGGCAAAATCTGCAATTTCTTCTTTCCATTTAACAATATCTTTTTCACGTTTCATTTGTGGCATATCCATAATGTGCATAGGAACATCTTCGCCTAAAATCTCCCAAGCTTTTTTCTTAGCATCGCAAGTCGTTTCACCAACATACATATCAGCTATTCTAAAAAATGGACATGTTTTGCCAAGCCTTGCACCAACAGAAGCTTTCACAAGTGGACATGTACTTTTCGGTAAAACCTTTTCTCCATCTGGTACCCAAAATTGTGATCCACCACAAAGACCTGTAACAATACCATTAGCTGCAATAACAACTTCATCAGGAACAAAAACGCAAAAAGTACCAAAAACTTTTTGTCCATTTTTTTGAGCTTCAATTAACTCCGAAGGTCTTATACCATGAATATCAGAAACTACCATGTCCCAAAAATCCATAGAGGTAGGTCTATTCTCTTGAGATAAATATACATCTCCAAATGCCATAGGTAATACTTGACATAGTAAATCATGTGTTTCTAAATTCATTCCCAAATCTTTCCACATTTCTTGATTGTTCGCCATTTTTTGACCTCTCTTTCACATAACCCATAAAGTAAGTAAATATAAATTATATAGTTAATTTTAATTTATATAAAAATTCTTCGAACTTTATATCTTTACTAGTATTTTTTAGTTAAAACCTAAATAATGTTTTTTTTAACAAAAAAATACATAATAAATTATATTTACAACTTGCATTATAATACAAATTATTGTAAAAAGCAATATATTTATTTATATTTATTATATTTATAAATTTTAAAATATTAAATATTTATTTATAATAAAAAATAGTGCAATGATTTCTCATTAACACTATTTTTATTACTATTTAATTAGTCTAATCTATAAGATAAAATTAAATCTTAATATTAGTCTTCAAATTCAAATGTAACAATAACATTTGCATAAGTAGTTACATCAGGTAAAGTAGCTCCTATTGTACCTGGAGCACTATTTTCAATTTTAATAGGTGCACCATAATAAGTAGAATATGAATAGTTTGTGCTAGCTTCAGTAACTGAAACTACTTTAAATGCTTTACCTGGGAATAATCTTTTACCTAATTTTTCACCATTTTCATAAGCTTCATCAATAGCTTTATCTAAAGCATCATAGTATGTAGCATCATCATCTTCTAATACATAGTCAACCCAAGCACCAGTAACTTTATCACTACTAGCTAAAATAAAGTCATATACATCAGAAACCTTATCTATATCATCAACATTTACAGCAACGCTAAGATATGTTTCATAACCTACTACACCATAATTTTCTTCATACGCTATTGTTGCCATACTGTCTTCAACAAGCATTGGTTCAACAGGTAAATAATCATAAGACTCCCATGTGTTTTGGCTAGTCAACACGATATCTTCCTTAGTTAAGCCATAGTTAGTAGCAAGTAATTTCTCTACAATA
The DNA here is from genome assembly GCA_047974615.1 of Lachnospirales bacterium. Classification (GTDB taxonomy): domain Bacteria; phylum Bacillota; class Clostridia; order Lachnospirales; family CAMZNU01; genus JBKEBX01. The sequence continues at coordinate 45,041 of JBKECM010000082.1, read as the reverse complement.
ACGTTTAGCTCTTTTATAGCAGCAGTTCTTGACTCACTAGCAGTTTCACCCTTTACTGTAAGATCAAATAATATATTTCCTGCATTTGCTTCTGTTTTTGCTTCATAAGCACCATTAACAGTAAGAGTAGTACTTGCAAAAATGCTTTGAGCCATTAACATTGATGCAACAAGTGTTCCGATAAAAAGTTTTTTAAATTTCATAATAATTTCCTCCTTAAATATGTGTTTCATTATCTTGTACGTATATTTTATAATAAAGTTCCAAAAATTGAAAACTTTTTTATAACAAAGTCAAATAACTACAAGTTAGCATTTCCCACCGCCTATGCTAACGCTTAGAGGCGAGGTTTAATCTGTAAAATTAAATTTATTTTTCATCATCTTTTGCATATTTATCAGAAAAATTTAAAACTTCAAGATTATCATCGGTGTCAGTATTTGCAACAGTAATATCTGTATTTTCAATAACTTCGGATTCCTTATTGTTTTCTATTTCATTATTTAAATTTTCAGTATCACTATTAACAACAGTTTCTTCTATTACATTTGACTTAGAAACTTTATTTTTTATTTTAACAAAAGGATTTTTACTTTCATCGCCACTTGTAATTTTTTTAAATCTTACTATCTTAAATACTTTAATAGCTATTCTATTAAATAAATAAATAACTATTATTGGTAAAAAGATAAGTAACGCAAAGGATAGAATGTATGCAAATATTCTAAATACAGTACCAATAATATCACCATAGAAACTAGGTTGTAAAAATACAATACCTGAATTAGTTTTAGCTAAAGTTAAGTTTATTGTGCTATAGTCAACCTTATCTTGTAAAGCTAAAGCCATAGTATCATTATAATATTGGTCATATTCCAAAGAGCTAATAGTACTAGCAATATTAATAATATCATCTGCCTTAGTAAAATCACTAACACTATCTTTATAAGTTTCAATAGTATTTTTCAAATTTGAAGTTTCAAACTCTAAAGTAGTTAAAGTATCAGTATAGTTTTCCATACTCTTATTTGATTCGACAACAGTACCTAAAGTTAAAAGCTTGTTATAAACTTCATCATAGCTATCATTTGGAACACGTAAAGTCATATACATATAATCAAAATCACCATTTGAATATGAGCTATCTTCTACCTTTACATCATAGGTATCAATTATTTCATCTACACTATTCGATGCCTTTTGTAAATTTTTAATCTCTAATGATACATATCCACTATAAGCAACCTGTTCTTCATATTCGCTATATGCAGAATTACTTACTTCATCAACTTCAGATGTTGCACTTTCAGTAACATCTTTAGTATATAAAAAATCATTTAAAATTCCAACCCCTGTACTATATCCACTATCATATGTTTCAAACACTGAAGAAATTACAAATATTAAAGTACTTAAAAAGGTAATTGCTAAAGCACCTTTTAAAAATTTACTGTAATGCTTTTTTAAGTCAATTTCATCGATTTTTTGATTAAACACTTTTTGTAAAATAAGTAAGATAACAGTTATTGCAAAAAGTATTAACACTAATACGAAAGAAAAATTTATAGAATTCGTAAGATCATTTATTATAGTAGTAAAAAATCCATCTCTCCATACATTATCATAGTTAGAAACTGTAATAGAGTATGCATAGTTACCCAAAGAGCTTTCAATCCTTTGAAATTCAGCCATATATGCATCTCTTTGTGACTCAAGCAGTAGTATTTCTGTTTCAAGCTTACTAGCCTCTTTATTACTCAAGTTATCTTTAGCATCATCAAGTAAATTAATTTGGTTAGTAATAGAAATCATATGAGCATTATATTCTTCTACAACATAAGGTATATCATTATGATTAAAATTATAGCTTTCTAAATCGTCACCATAAATATCAAAAAAATCACCTTGTTTATAAGTTGTAGTACCAACACTATTTGATTCTCTTTTACTAAGTTGCTCATTTAAAACACGCATATTTTCATCAGCATTTATTTTTGCAAAAAGAGTATTAGCAAATTTTTGGTTGTTTTCATATACTAAATTGAAATTACCTGTTTTAAAGCTATCATCAACAACATATTTCTCAAAAACTGCTCTATCAACACTTGCTTTTGCACTACTAACTTGTGGAGTTGTTCCACCTGCAACAACTTCATCGCTTAAATCACTTTCAGAATCTTCAGCTAACTCCATAAGATTAGAAGTTTCAGCACCTGTACTCTCTACAGCATAATCAGTACCAGTACTTCCAACACCAAAATCCATAACAGAAGCAATAATAGGTACAGCTATAATACAACAACAAGCAGCCACAACAAACCCTAAAGTTTTCTTTTTCATACCAAAGAAATCAGTAATCTTATCGGTAAAGCTTGTCTTTACTTTTTCTTCAGTATCAATAGATGCAGCCTCAACAATAGCAACCTCTTCTGTATGTTCTTCCTTTATTACCTTTTGTACTTCAGCATTCTCATTATCTTTATTATGAACAACTTCCGAAACTTTTTCTGAAACCTTCTCTTTTACGCCTTCCGTTGAAGTTACAACAAAATCAACTGTTCCTTTAGCTTTATCTTTGAACGAAGTAACAAAAGCAGAAATTTTTTCTTTATTATCTAAATCTTCTTTTACCTGGTCAACATTTTCAATTTCTTGATTTTGTTCTCCTATAACATTTTCATCTAAATCAGTATCCATCTTTTCAATAGCTTCAGTATCTTCAATTTTTTCAATATCTTCAGATAAATCAGTTTTTATAACTTCAATATCATTAATGATAATAGAATCTTCATTTTCAACTTTATCATTAAAAAAACATTCAGAACCAATTTTATCCATAAGTCTACTATGAAAACCTTCCGGTAGGTCTACAGAATCATTTTTTAAAGTTTCCATCATTTCTTTAAAAAGTTTAAATGATTTTTTACATTTTTTACATTGTTTTTTATGTGCTTTAAAAGCAACTTTTTCTTCTTCAGTAAGTAATCCTTCATAATTATCCACTAGCATAAGTTCAAATTCTTCACAGGAAATTGTTTCTTTTATTTCTTCCATTTATATAGCACCTCCTTTGTTAAAAAACGATTTATTTTTCTATTTGTTCCATTTTTTCCATAATAATATTTTTTAGTTTAAGTCTACTACGAGATATTTTCGATTTTACAGTTCCAATATTCATATCTAAGTGTAAAGCTATTTCTTCATATGACAAATCATTAATATCTCTAAGTATAATGAGTTGTTTATTAGATTTTTTAAGTTCACAAATAGACTCAAGAATAATACTACGTCTTTCTTTATTTACAAGTTGGTCTATAGGTGTTATTTCATTTGAAGGCAACTCAAACATAAACTCATTATCCTCACCATCAATTGTTTTATCAATACTTATTGTACTCTTATTTTTTCTTTTTCTAAGTTCATCAATACATGAATTTGTTGTTACAGTAGAAATCCAAGCTTTAAAAGATTGTCCTTCATTAAAGGTATCAAGTTTATTGTATACTTTAATGAAAACATTTTGAGTAATATCTTCTGCATCTTCTCTGTTATTAAACATTCTATAGGCAATACTATAAACAAGTTTTTCGTACTTTTTAACTAAAGTTTCAAAACTAAATTTATCTTTTTTTAGTGCATTTTTAACAAGGGCAAAATCTTCTTCATAACTCATTAAATCACCTCTTTATTATTTAGTTAAAGTATGTTAAAATGTAACTATAACATTTAAAGTGATTATACCACGCAACAAAAAAAATTGCAATATATAGGGAGAAACATATGAAAGATGTTATAAAACGGTTTACACAAAATATGATTATTATTAAGTATGATTTTGACGATTTTGACTTAGATGAATATTCAGCTAATTTTCAAAAAAAATTAGAAATAGACAGACATAACAAAAAAGCAAAAAAATACAGAAGACTTTTAATATTTTTTAGTGTAATTTTGATAATTTTAAGTGTTTTATTGCTTATTACTATCATATAAAAAATTATTTAACTTTAGGAGAAAAAATGAAAAAGAAAATATTTAATATTATGTTACTTACTTTTGCTCTTAGCTCATGTACAAGTAACGAAGCAACGACGGATACAACAACTACAGACACAAATCCAGTAGAAAATACAGAAACTGAAAATGAAACTACTGAAAACGAAGTAACAGAAAATGAAACTACCGAAGATAGTGGTGAAATTAAAAGTTATGAGTTTCCCGAAAAGTACTGGCAAATTCTTGACTATATGGCGACTGAAGTATCATATTTTGACGAAAATAATATGCTTATTGCTGATACTTTAGCTCTTGGAGAATATATGCCAGAGATAATGGATAATAATTCAGCAGTATATGAGATTCCTGTTTCCGAAGCACTTGATATGAGCGAACAAATCGAAGCTTCAATTCTCGACTATATTGAAACACTAAAAACAGAGTATAAAACTTTTACAGATGTTACTGCAAACGAAGACTATACTGACTTTAATTTTTTTGTTGATGACTCATTTTCATATGCACTCTTTGTAGAGTTTGAAAGTTTTATTTTAAATAGTGTTTGCTACCAAATTTACACTGATGTTCCACTTGATGAAATAACAAGTAATCTAGTAATTATAGATAACAATTCCGGTGAAATAATTAATACATTTAGTTATGAAAACTTTTTCACAACAGTAAGTTATCCATATGAACTCCTTGAATACTTTTCAAGTGACTTATCTTTATTTGAAACATACAACATTGATGTAGCATATAATGACACAACTTTTGATATTACTTTACCACGTACATTTAGTTTTTTCATTGGTGAATTGTATAAATATCAACTTGATAATGCAAAATCAACAATGCAAAATTTAACAGAGCTTTCAAACCTATACTCAATCGAAGTAAATGATACTTATACAGAGTTAAATATCTATATCGATAATGCATTTTATGATGAAACTATTCCATACGTTTATCCATCTCTATATGCTGCAATTTACGGTTATTATACATATAACGAATTAGATATAAATGAAGTTGATATAATATTTAACACTTACGATTATGGAACAGATGAACTAGTTGAAAGCATTAAATTAGAAGATTTATACGATAAAATTTCAACTTTTACTTATTAATAAATCAAAGACTTTTGACAAAGTCAAAAGCTGAGCGTTTCTCGTCTGGAAATATTATCTCCACTCTGTAGTATGCTTATAAAACTGCACAATAAAAAAAAGATTTTAAGAAACTTAATAATTTCTTAAAATCTTTTTTTATATCAATTAATAAACCAATTAAATTTTAAAGTGTATCATTTGTATAAATAGTATACTTGTCCTTGCCCGATGTTTTAGATTCATATAAAGCTTCATCTGCTTGAGATAATATCTTAGAAAAAGGTATTTTAGTTCCTGTACTTACGAAAGAAATACCTATAGAAACTGTTATCTTTATATTTTCTTCTTTATATTTTATTACCATATCACGTACAATTTCATTTAGTTTTTCAGCATATTTTTCTATGCTTTCTTTATTATAGCTAGTCAAGAAAATAGCAAATTCTTCTCCACCATATCTCGAAAATAACATTTTGTAACTAATAGTTTGCTTAATTTTATTTGCAAATTCAACAAGTACAATGTCACCTGCTAAATGTGAGTATGTATCATTAACCTTTTTAAAATTATCGATATCGAGCATTAAAACAGCATAATTTTCTTTTTCTTCTAGGGCAGTAGATAATAAAATATTACATTCCCTCATAAAGGTACGTCTATTATATATATTAGTTAAATAATCTTCTTCTGCAAGTTTTTTTTGTTTTTTGATAGCAATCATTAATGGTGTCTGGTCGTAAATTACAATACCATAACCAATTATTTTACCTTTTTCTAAAACACAAGATATTGATGCCTCTAAATATTTAACACATTCATCAGTAAATATTGTTAAATTAACACTAGCACAATCTCTATCCATTTCTTGTGCTACAGAACTTAAACTTGGTATATTATATATCTTTTGACGTAATTGATTAGCATACTTAAACTCTGGAATTATATCTTTTACAGCATCATTAACACTAACAATTTCTTTATTAACATTACATACTAAAAAAGGTTGCTGAATACGACTCATAACAACTGTCATAATTGCATTTTTATTCGCAAAATTATTGTTATAATAGCTTTCGTTGTAAAAACCATATGCAATTACAAAAATAATAATATTTACAGAAAAATAACTCATATTATAACTTGTAATAGTTGATAAAAGTACTAAAACATAAAATCCTAAAGTATAAAATGAAAAATACAAAAAGTATTTTTTAGAGCTAGTCATACCATTTAGCTCTTTTTTAACCTTAAACATTGCATATAAAATAAAAGCAATAGTAATTATAGCATAGAGAAAAAGTAAAACCGGTATTTTTTCATGTGAAAATTTAAAAATATCTACAATCGTATATATCTTTTCTTCCATAGGCAAAGAAAAAAGTACAATAGATAATACAATAGCAGGTATAAAAGCTGCTGTTATAATTCTTTTTGTCGTCTTCATAGTCTTAGTTTCTGCATCAAAATCTTCAAGAACATTTGATAAAACAAGAAGAATCCAAAAAGGAATAACAAAAGCAAGTGTTACACTTGATATCTTATAAAAAAAATGATTAAAAGGTAAGAAAAAATCAATTAAAGTTGCATAAATGGCTATTTGCCCTATTATTGAAGTTATCAAATACCAACTGAAATATTTATTTATTTTCGTCGGTTCATTTTTGCCTACTGCTTGTAGAACAATACAATAAAATATTATAAAAACAATAGTTAAAATTTTAAAAATTTCATTAAAAACATCCATAAGTGTTTACCCTACCCACACAACATTATTCTTATAAATACTAATCATTATCAAATGATTTAGGTTCGCTATCAAAATATACCCTTTCAGAGTTATTCTTTATATTATATACTATTTCAACAAGATTTTCAACCTTTTCATAAATATCGTCTGCATCTTTTTTTGGAACATTATAATAAAGATATAAATCTTCAAAATTTTTGATTAATTGACTTAGAGATTTATTTATATCTATAAATTCCTCAATATTTTTAGATTTATTAGCTTTTTTAAATCTTTCAACATCATCTAAAATCTGATCAACTACGGCTTTTTCATCATTAAATGTATCAAAAGGTTCAGGATATGGCTTAATACGCTCTATGAAAAACATATCGTGATGATTAATGTTATACACATATTCTACTTCAATATCTCCAACCATAAAACTTACATAGCAAACCTTTGAATCGATTTGATTAACTTTTCCTCCGGAGTGTTGTAGTTTAATTCTGTGATGCGATGCAACGATATCGTTGTTAATATTTCTTTTAAATTTTGTTTTGTTCATAAAATCCTCCTTAAATTAGAAAAAATTTCACATATAAATAAATACTTGAGATTAATAATGAAATTAATGTTAAAGGAAATGCTGCTTTAAAATATTGCATAAAGCTTATTTTTTGCCCACGTTTTTCACAAACACCCACAACAATAACTCCAGCAGATGAACCTATAATTGTACCATTACCACCAAAACAAGCACCGAGAGCTAAAGCCCACCACAATGGCTCAATATCCATTCCACTAGTACCCATAGCTGTAATAAGCGGTATCATTGTTGCAACAAAAGGTATATTGTTTAAAAATGAAGATGCAAGCCCTGAACCCCATAAAATAATCATTGTAGCAAGTAGCACATCACCATGAGTAATATTTACCATACCAGAAGCTAAGGTATCGATAAAGCCTACTTGAACCAATGCACCAACTAAAACAAATAAAGCAACAAAAAAAGTAAGTGTTGTCCATTCAACATGTACAAAAATTTCTTCCACATCTACGTAAGTTATAGTTAGCATAACTCCAGCAAAAAACAAAGCTAATATTGAAAGTTCAATGTGTATTGCTTCAGATAACCAAAAAGATAAAATAGTTAAAGCCAAAACTATAATACTTTTTTTAAGAAGTGCAGGATTTGTTATAGATGCTTTTTCGTCCATAGACATAAGTAATTCGATATTTTCTTTTTTTGATTCCATATTTTTAGCATATTTTTTAAGCATAAACTTAAAGCATATAATAAACACAATAGTTACAATAACAACAACAGGTGCAAGATTTACTAAAAAGTCATTAAAAGTTAAATTAGTGCTACTACCTATCATAACGTTAGGTGGATCACCTATAAGTGTCGCAGTACCACCAATATTAGATAGCAAAATTTGAGAAATCAAAAAAGGTCGTGCATCAATATCGAGAGTTTCAGTTATTACAAGAGTAACTGGCGCAACTAAAAGCACAACTGTAACGTTATCTAAAAAAGCAGAAGCAAAAGCAGTTAAAACACCAAGTATAACTAAAATTTTCCAAGGGTCGCCTTTAACTTTCTTAGCTACATAAATAGCTAAATATTCAAATATACCACTACTTTTCAAAACACCAACTATAACCATCATACCAATAAGTAAACCTATTGTATTAAATTCTATATAGTCAATAGCTTGTTCTTGTGATAATATACCTAGCATTACTACAAGAGTAGCACCAAGTATACTAATTGCAACTTTGTTTATTTTTTCTGATATTATAATACCGTAAGTAATAACAAAAATACTTACAGCTAAAACTACTTCATTCATATATACTCCATTTATTTAAATTTATTTATTCAAAATTCTTTTTAAATCAAAAATTATTAAACTACCTATAGTTATTTTAATAAGGTCAACTAAAATAAAACCTAAAAAAATACTCTTAAAAGTAGTTAAAAAATCTGTATTATTAACAAATGCAAGCCAAAAAGAGCCCACAAAATAAGTTATCATAGTAGCTACAAAAAAAGTTATAAAATACAAAAGTATCGAAACATTTCTTGTTAAATCTTTTGGTTTTTTATGCTCGATATATCCGATAACTATAACTGCAATCAAGTAACCAAATAAAAAACCTCCAGTTGGACCAAACAAATGCCCTATTCCTCCTCCAAAATTTGAAAAAACAGGTATTCCTATAGCACCAACTAGTAAATATATTAAAATAACCATAATAGAAAGTTTACGCCTCAACATACTTCCTATAAAAAATACACCTAATAAACCTAAATTTATTGGTACTAAAATGGGTGTAGGAATTGAAACTTGAGAAAATACTGAAAGTAGTGCAACAAAAACCCCAACAAGTGTTATTTCTCTAATTTTAAACATACAAACTCCTTAATTTACTTTGCCTTAATTAACTAAACATTTTGCTAATATATTATAGTTAATCGTAAAATAAACCTAACAAACGTTAGGTTTATTTTTTCAGCAAAATCAACTTTGCTACAAGTTTATTATACTACAAATATTATTTATTAGCAATAGCAATTCTTTCATCTGCTGTAGTTAATATTTGCTTTTTTAAATTATTTTCAATAGAATGAAGTTCAATTTCTACATTTTTACGTTTTTCGATACCATCTCTATGAATAACGACAACTTCATTTAATGTACTAATGAGATTATTATTAATAAGTTGTATTGTTTCAAGGTCAATAATTCCGCGTTCTGTTTCTTTAGCTATTTCGATAGAACCTTGTTTTAATAGTTCAGAGTTTTTCTTTAATAAATCATTAGTCATATCTGTAACAGCCTTTTGTGCTTCTAAAGCTTTTCTGCTATTTTCAAGACCCATAGAAATTATCATATTAGAACGCCAAATAGGGATAGAGTTATTAACGGTACTTTGAATTTTTTCTAAAAGTTCAGTGTCGTTATTTTGAATAAGTCGAATTTGTGGAGCAAACTGTAAACAAACTATCCTTGATAATTTTAAGTCATGCAACCTTTTTTCAAAACGATTAGCTTGACTGATTAAGTCTTGTAGTTCTTGTGCAGTAACTTGACTATTTGACTCAACTGCCTCAGCTCTCTTTTTCTCAATATCCTCTTTATAAAATCTTTTAAGCTTTTCTTCACCTGCAACAATATACATTGTAAGCTCTTTAAATTGTTCTTTATTTAGTTCATATAAGTTATCAAGATTATGAATATCACGAATAAGGTTAACTTTATGATTATTCATTTCCCCTACTATATTATCGATATTTTTTTCAACAGTACCATATTTGATTTTATAATTTTCAACTTTGTTTTTAATGTTTTTAGGCTTCATAAAAGCAAAAAAAGACTTGTCTTCGTCAACAGCTTCGATTCCCTTCAGTTCTTGTACAAGTTTAGTTATACTATCACCAACAAGACCTACATCTTTGAGTCTCACCTCTTTAATCATATTATTAGACATATTTTCTAATTTTTTTTGTGATTTTTGACCATACGCCATAACAGATGCTGTTTTATCAAGTTCTATCTTATCAACAAAATCTAAAACTTCTTTTTTTTCATTATCTGATAATGTATCAAGTAAAAATTCTTTATCCACTTCATAATCGCCTTTATTGCTAACTTTTAGAGTTCCTTCAGTCTTATTAGTTTCTTCAAAAACCAAAGCTGACTCATTGCTATGGCTAGCAGTAGGAACTATTTCAGACACAACATTATCTTCCTTGCTCACATTGTTTACTAATTCATCAAATTCCAAATCTATACTCATAAATTACTCCTTATCTTCTGTTAAAGCCTCAAATCCATCAAGTTCAAGTATTGTATTTAAAGTTTTAACATTAACGTCAAACTTTTCAGTGTTTTTTTTAATATAAGTTTTTTCTATTGAAGAAACCCTATCATTTATTTCATCTATAGATGAGATAACTTTTTCTTTAAAATGCTTAGCTTCCTCAGTATTTATTTGAAGTTTTTCATACTTTTCATATTCTAACATAAGTTCTAAGACAGTAGGAACACAAAATTCAAAAAAGTTATTTAATTCTTTTTCATTATCTTTATCACATATATTTAATACTCTATTTGATTTTAATATAAATTCATCAACTTGTTTCTTTAGTCTATCATTATTAATATAATCACAAGATTTTTTTATTTTTATAATATTAGATTTTACAACTTTAATTTTGTATTCAAAAGCAGTCAACTCTTTTTTAGGTTCAATAATATATTTTTCATTTTCACGTTTTTTACTTATCAACATTATAAAAATAACAAAAAAAGTTATTATGCTTGTGAAAAAAGTTAAAACTAATGAAAAAAGAATACCCATATAAGGTCCATACAGTACAGTAAAAAGAATAATATAGCATATAAAGAAAATTGAAGTAATTAAAAAAGAGTACTTAAATGTTTTCTTTAGTTTATCAAAAAAAGTCATAATCCACCTCATATCTTTTGTAAGATTTATTTATAAGTATATACGTATATAAACTTAATAAGTTTATAACTTAAAAATTTTGTCCATATTTTTTTGAAATGCGTATATTTGTGCCACTCATTTTCAAAAGGTTAAATTCTCCTACTATACGTGAAGAAATTCTTTGATTATAATTATTTTCTAAATCACCTAATCCCAAATTTGAACTAATTACAGTTGCTCTTTTATTACGTATTCTAAGGTCCAAAAGATAAAAAAATTCAGCTTGTGCAAAAGTTGTATTTGCTTCAGTCCCTAAATCGTCAATTAAAAGCATATCGCAACTACATAAAAAATTATAAAACTCAGCATTAGCAAATTCATGAGTATTATTATTAAACTTAAAAGCATTTATGATATTTAAAAGTTCTTGTGCCGGCAAATATACAATAGAATTATTCATATTAAGTACTTTATTTGCTATACAGTTAAGTAAAAAAGTTTTACCTGTACCAGTATCACCATAAATATAAATATTTTCTAAGTCCTCTGAATTTTTTGTAGCACTATGAATTTTTTTTAGATTACTATTTATTTGGTCATAAGGCGAAACTCCCGTATTTGGGTCTTTATCCTTACTAAAAAAATCTAAAGAAAATGTTTCAAAGTTTTCTTCATTAAGTTTTTTTGTAAGTTTAAACATTTCAAGCATTTTTTTAGATAGAGCATTGTAATAACATTGACATCTAACACCTGCCTCAATAAGTCCTGTATCTTTACATTTTTCACAAAAATAAATCTTATTAACATAATCCGGTTCAATATTATTTTTTATTAAAATACTTTTTTTATCATCTAAAAGTCTATTTATAAGCATTTTCATTTCAAGTGCTTCATCTTCAGACCCATTTAATGCTATGAAAGTAAGTTTTGGGTACAGTTTTTTAAGTTTATCGTCAATATCTATAATTTCTGGGCAAAGTTTTTGTACTTCTTCTTTACGTATTTTCAATTTATTCAAATTTTCAATTTTTTGATTTGCATAATCACGTTGTACATCTTCATGTAACTTTGCTAACATATATTTCTCCTTATAAATACGTATTTTCAAGTTTTTCTATTTCGTTATAATTTATACTCTTACCTTCAAAATTATTAGAAGATTTTTCATTTTTGGTGTTAGATTTTCTTTTAATATTGTTAGATTTTGAATATGATTTTTCATATTCAGATATTTCTGAAATAGTCGATACGCCAGCATCTTTCCAGTTTTTAAGTATACCATTTACATAATTAAGATTTGGATTATTTGTACTTAAAACAGCCTTATCACACGCTTCAAGTATAATTTGTATAGGATACTTTAAATCGTCAAACCATGTGTCAATTAAAGTCTTTTGTACAGGTTTCAATGTGCCTTTTATACCCAAAGTTTCTAAAATTTCTGTATATCTATCTCCCGATAACTTTAGTACTTTTTGAGCAAGTTCTAGTGTAAAAGCTTCTTCAATATTTAATTTTTTACAAATGCTTTCTAAATATCCCATACTTAGTTTATCTTCAAGTTTACAGTATTCTACAGCAGAAAGTATAACTTCCAAAGGCAAAATATATAAGTCATGACAAGCTAAAAGTCTTTCATAATCAGCATATGTAAAAGAATATGAAAAAGACTCTTGTGCCTTTTGATAAAACTCTTTAAGTTCGATGCTATTCTCTATAAGTTCTTCAAGTTCTAAAGGAGAATAATTAGAACAGCCATTTTCTATTTTTTTAGATATTGAATTATCAATTTGAACTTCTTCAGAAAATGATATATAAAGATCATCACCATCTTTTTTTAAAAATAACATATCACGTTCTTTAAAATTTTCTAAAGCTAAAAGCACGTCAGTAAGTACGATATTAAATTTTTTAGCTATATCGCAAATATCAACAACAGTATCTTTTTTAGCCAAAGCATTAAAGTGTAAATATAAAACAACATAAACAGGAGGAAAATTTGAAATTTTATCAATTAAAAAATCATGTAATTTTCCCGGTTTAAGTTCTTTTGTAATATGTAAATTTTTCATCTAAAGTTCTCCTCATTCTTTTAAAAACTCTTCCCCAAGTCTATAAACATCACCTGCACCAAGCGTAATTATAATATCATCTTTTTGGGCAGTTTCCTTTAAAAAGTTAATACATTCAAGTTTATCTTTAAAATAAATAGCGTTATTGCTATACTCATTAATTTTTTCAGCTAACAACTTAGAACTTACAACACCTAAATCTTGTTCACGAGCCGCATAGATATCTAATAAAAGAACTTTAGATACATCTTTAAAAGAAGATGCAAACTCATCAAGCAAACTAATTGTTCTTGAATATGTGTGTGGCTGGAAAATACAATATATATCCTTCTTTTTTAAATTTAAAAAAGTTTCTAAAGTTTTTTTACAAGCTGTTGGGTGATGTGCATAATCGTCATACACAACTATACCATCTTTAATGCCTTTGTATTGAAATCTTCTATTTATGCCTGTAAATTCTAATAAACCTTTTTTACAATATTTAACATCAATATCATTTTCTAAAACAGTAACTAAAGCACTTAAAGAGTTATATAAGTTATGTTCACCTAAAAGCTTTGAATTAAAGCTTTCCAATTTTTCACCATCTTTAAATAAATCAAAATTAGTTCCAGCACTTGAATACTCTATATTTTTAACATAATATTTTGCATCTTCATTATATAAACTATAAGTTACAATATCTGTCTTTACATCTTGTAAAACTTCCAAATAGTTTTTAATATCCATATTGATGATTACTTTTTCACTTGCATTTTTAGCAAAGTTATTAAATGTAGTATATATTTCATCTAAATCTTTAAAAAAATCACTATGGTCCATTTCTATATTCATAATAAGAGCAGTACTTGCGCCAAAATTCAAAAAGTTATTTTTATATTCACATGATTCTAAAACAAAAAATTTGTTATTACCGATTTTAAATACACCATCAATAATAGGCAAATGACCACCTACAGAAATAGTAGGATTTTCATTTGCACAAAGTAGCATAGTAGCAACTAAAGCAGTTGTAGTAGTTTTACCATGAGTACCACTTATACATAAAGGTTTTTCATATTTTTTTAAAACTTCACCAATCATTTCACCACGATTAATACAATGTATTCCTTGTGATTTTCCATATGCAAGCTCTAAAAAATCATCACTTATAGCAGATGAATAAACAATACAATCAACATCATTTGTAATATGTTCTATTGAAGGTTCAAAAAAAACTTTAATTCCATTTTTTTCTAAAAAATCAGTATTATCGCTCCTTGCCATATCAAAACCTGATACATTATATCCCATTTCTTTAAAAAGCAGAGCAAAACCACTCATACTAACTCCACCAATGCCCATAAAATAAAATTTATTATAATTTAATATTTCCATTATTTTCACCTAGTTTTTTATTATTATATTTAACTGTAATATATAATTATACTATAAATACAAGGATTTTTCAATACAAATTATTTCTATAAACTCCTTATTTTAGCATTTTTTAAATTTCAAATTTTTTTCTTATTTTTGTTAATTTATGAATAATTGTAAACCCCATATTGCAAAAAACGATCATTTTGTACAAAATAATTGTAAGTTTATAAATTTTTTGTAAAATATTAGTATTTTTATATAGTTTTTGTAAAACAAATTGTATACATTTTTTTATTTTCATAAAATAATAAAAATCAAACTATATTATGTGTACAAATTATAAAATTTATGGTATAATGTTTGCAAGAAATTATAAATTTTTTTCTTAGGATAAGGAGGGTTTAAATGATCGGCAAAGAAATGATAGCTATGCTTTTAGCAGGGGGACAAGGAAGTCGTTTAGGTGTCTTAACAAAAAATAAAGCTAAACCTGGTGTTGCATATGGAGGTATGTATAGAATTATAGACTTTCCTATGAGTAACTGTGTAAACTCAGGCATTGATACAGTTGGTGTTCTTACACAATATGAGCCATTATCCTTAAATCGCCACTTAGGTATAGGGATCCCTTGGGATTTAGACCGTTCTTACGGTGGTGTTACAGTGCTAGCACCTTATGTTAATGGTGATGATAGTACGTCATGGTACACAGGAACAGCAAATGCAATTTATCAAAACGTAAATTACATAGAATCCTACAATCCTGAATACGTATTAATATTATCAGGTGATCATATTTATAAGATGGATTACTCAAATATGCTAGCTCGCCATAAAGAAACAGGTGCAGATGCTACAATAGCTGTTTTAGAAGTACCACTAGATGAGGCTACTCGTTTTGGTATTATGAATACTGATGAAAACGGTCAAGTATATGAGTTTGAAGAAAAACCAAAAGAACCAAAAAGCAATTTAGCTTCAATGGGTATATATATTTTTACTTGGAATGTTTTAAAGAAATTTTTAGAAAATGATAATAAAATACATGATGATTCAGACTTTGGTAAACACATTATACCAAATATGATAGAACAAAACAAAAAATTATTTACATATACTTTTAATAGTTATTGGCGCGATGTAGGTACGATAGAAAGCTTTTGGCAAGCAAATATGGACTTAGTGAAAATATTACCTGATTTCAACTTATATGAAAGTAACTGGAAAATTTATACAAAAGTTGATAATCAATCACCTCATTACATTTCATCTGATGCTACAGTAAAATCTTCAATAATATCTGATGGTTGTGAAATTTTTGGTACTGTTGAATCTTCTGTTATAGGTTCTAATGTTAAAATAGGCAAAGGAACAGTTATAAAAGATAGTATAATTATGTCTGGTACAGTTATCGGTGAAAACGCATACATAGAACGTGCAATTATTGACGATAATACTACACTAGGTAATAATGTGGTTATAGGTATCGGTGACAACACCGTAAACGAACTTAAACCTCAAATATATAATACAGGTATAACAGTTGTAGGAGAAAAAACTTATATTCCTTCTGATATTAAAATCGGTAAAAACTGTGTTATTATGGGTTCAACAACAAATGAAATGTATGAAAACAATATGTTATTAAGTGGTAAATCAATGTTTCAAAACGGAGGTGACTTTTAATGAAAGCTATAGGCATTATTTTAGCAGGTGGCACAAATAATAAATTAGGGGCACTTGTACGTTCTAGAACAAATTCGGCTTTACCAGTAGCTTGTTCTTTTCGAGCAATAGATTTTTCTCTATCAAATATGTCAAACTCTGGTATAAACAAAATTGCAGTAGTAACACAGTACAATTCAAGATCACTTTCTGACCATATAAGCAGTTCAAAGTGGTGGAATATAGGGCGTAAAAACAGTGGTATTTTTGTATTCACACCTTACGCTTCAGATCAAAATCAACCTTGGTATCGTGGAACAGCTGACTCAATATATCAAAATCTTTCATATTTAGAAAAAAGTCACGAAGACTATGTTGTAATAGCAAATGGTGATGGTGTTTATAAAATGGACTATTCAGATTTAATAAAAGATCACATAGCAACAGGTGCTGATGTTACAATAGTTTGTAAAGAGTTTAATAACGATGAAATAGACCACAGAAATTTTGGAAATGCTGTAGTAGATGAATATGGACGTATAATTGATTTTGAAGAAAAGCCTTTAGAAAAAATGAGCAACACAGTGTCTATAGGTGTATATGTTATAAAAAGAACATTACTCATTGAATTAGTAACAACAGCGATTTCAAGTGGTAGATATGACTTTGTAAATGATATTATAGTAAGATATCGCAATAAATTAAAGTTTTATGCGTATAATTTTAATGGTTATTGGAAACCACTTAACAGTATTAAAAATTATTTTGATGTAAACAACAAATTTTTAGATGGTACATTTAGATATGAAATGTTAAATTCATATCCATACATAATGACAAAAAGTAAAGATGAACCACCTGCAAAGTATAACTATAATGCTAACGTAAAAAACTCTATTGTTGGAAACGGTTCAATAGTTTCAGGAACATTAGAGAACAGTACATTATTTAGAGGCGTACGTATTGGAGATAACTCTACCATTAAAAATTGTATTATTTTTGAAGGTGCAGAAATCGGTGACAACTGCCATCTTGAATATGTAATTTTAGATAAACGAGTTAAAGTAAATAGTGGTGTTTCAATAATTGGCAATATTGATAAAATTAAAATCTACGAGAAAAATTTTGTAATTGAATAAACTTATACACTTAAAGGGCTATAAAGAAAGACAAAAAATCGTCTAACTTTACAGCCCTTTTACTTTTAAGAAAATAAATATGGTACAAAATAAGTGAGTTGGAATAAAATTAGCGTAAATTTTATTCAATACGAACGCTAATTTTTGTGCAGTAATATTTTTTTCTATCCTTTATCAGCACCCTCCATTTGAAATAATAATATATTTAATTATCATCACTATCAATTAATTTTTCAAGTTTTTCAATATATAAGTTGCCTAAATGACTAAGTAACATTTTATTATGTACTATGTAACCTATTTCCATATATTCATCAACATCAAGAGGTATGGCAATTATATTTTCACCGTTTAACTTCTCATTAATAACACCACTACATATTGTATACCCACCAAGACCAATAAGCAAATTGAATAGCGTAGCTCTATCACGAACAAGAATATTTTTTTTACGATCTAGTGTACTTAAAATTTCTTCTGAAAAATAGAAAGAATTATGCTCACCTTGTTCATAAGCTAATCGTGGATATGGCTCCAAATCCTCAAGTGTAACTATATCTTTACTAGCTAAAGCACTATCTTTACTTACAAAAACGTGAGGTTTTGCAATAAATAACCTTTTAAATAACAAGTCACCAGCCCTAAGTTCTTTTTTTATAACTGTTTCATTATAGCTATTTAAGTATAAAATACCTACTTCACTTTTAAATTTTGTCACATCTTCAATTATTTCAAAAGTTTGGGTTTCTCTTAATTTAAAATCGTATTCATCTCCACCGTATGATTTTATTAAATCAACAAAAGCTTCAACTGCAAAAGAGTAGTGTTGTGTAGAAATACAAAAATCCTGTTTAACTTTTTTCTTATCACTATATCTTTCTTCTATAAGATTTACTTGTTCTACAACTTGTCTAGCATAACCTAAAAATTTTTCACCATCTCTTGATAAAATTATACCTTTATTTGTACGATTAAATATTTGAATATCTAACTCTTGTTCAAGTTCTTTTATGGCAGTTGTTAAACTTGGTTGGGAAATAAAAAGTTCTTTAGCCGCCGAACTTATACTACCACATTTCGTAACTGTTATTATATATTTTAACTGTAAAATAGTCAACTACTCACCTACTTCTGAAGATACTGAAAAATTGAAAAGAAAAAAATTATTAAAATTATTTTCACCCTTAATTATCCACTAACAGTAAGTTTTAACCTACTATATCTTTTACAAGGAAATCATTAAATAGACCTAATTTTTGTAAAGTAATATTTTCAATCCTTTTTCAGCCCTTCCTATTTTCTTAAGTTGTTATTTTAATAAACCATTTATATTATACCATAAACTAAAACAATCCAGTAATATTACCATTTTTATCAATATCTATTTTTTCAGCAGCTGGTTCTTTAGGAAGTCCCGGCATAGTCATAATATCACCCGTTAATACAACGATAAAACCTGCACCAGCAGAAAGTCTTACATCTTTAACTTCAATTTTAAAATCATTTGGTGCACCCAATTTTGTAGGGTCATCAGAAAAAGAATATTGCGTTTTTGCAATACATACAGGTAAGTTACCATAGCCAAGCTTTTCATATTTTGCTAATTTATTTTTAGCTAGTTTTGAAAAATCTACGCCATCAGCTCTATATATTTTTTCAGCAACAGTTTCAATTTTTTTAGATAATTTTAAATCATCTTCATATAAATATTTGAAATTATTTTCACTTTTAATATTATATAAAACTTTATTAGCTAAATCTTGCCCACCTAATGAGCCTTTAGAAAACACATCAGATATTGATACCTTAACGCCTAAATCGTTACAATAGTTTTCCACATAATTCAGTTCATTATCTGTATCCGTTGGAAACTTATTTACTGCAACAACAATAGGTAAAGAAAATTCTTTTGTTATATTTTCAATATGTCTATTTAAGTTAACAATACCTTTTTTTAGTTGTTCGAGATTTTCAACACCAAGTTCTTTTTTATCACAACCACCATTAAGCTTTAATGCACGAACAGTTGCAACAATTACTACACAATCAGGTTTCAAACCACCTTTACGACATTTAATATCTAAAAATTTTTCAGCACCCAAATCAGCGCCAAAACCAGCCTCAGTAACAACAACATCACCTAACTTTAAAGCAAATTTTGTAGCCATCAATGAGTTACACCCATGTGCAATATTTGCAAAAGGTCCACCATGCACGAACGCTGGTGTCTTTTCTAGTGTTTGCACAAGGTTTGGGGAAAAAGCATCTTTTAAAAGTACAGTTAAAGAGCCTTCAGCTTTTAAATCCTTTGCATATATAGGTTGGTTATCTCTATTAAATGCAACAACAATATTTGAAATCTTTTCTTTTAAGTCATCTAAAGAAGTAGCAAGACATAGTATCGCCATAATTTCCGATGCAACAGTAATATCAAAACCATCTTCACGTGGCATACCATTTGTAACTCCACCTAAACCGTTTGTAATATATCTTAACTGTCTATCGTTCATATCAATAGCACGTTTCCATACAATACGTCTAGTATCAATATCAAGCTCATTTCCTTGATAAATATGGTTATCTATTAAAGCTGCAAGTAAATTATTAGCAGCACCTATAGCGTGTAAATCTCCAGTAAAGTGAAGGTTAATGTCTTCCATAGGTACAACCTGTGCATATCCACCACCTGCTGCACCACCTTTAACACCAAATACAGGACCTAAAGAAGGTTCACGTAAAGCAATTACTGTTTTTTTACCTAAAGATGACAATGCATCACCTAAACCTACAGTAGTTGTAGTTTTGCCTTCACCTGCAGCAGTTGGATTTATAGCCGTAACTAAAATCAACTTGCCATCTTTGTTATCTTTTATCTCATTAAAGTATGTACTATCAATTTTACACTTGTATTTTCCATATAATGATACACTATTTTCGTCAATATTTAATTTTCTTGCAATATCAATAATATTTGCCATTGTAACACTTTGTGCTATTTCAATATCCGATTTCATATACAGTACCTCCTATTAATAATTTCCTAAATCTGTTCTGTAGTGTATATCTTCATTTTTTATGTCACTTAAAACACTATATATCTTTTCAAAAGAAGCCTTTGAAGTAATATCATTATTAGTAACACATAAAACCCTACCACCAGAAGATAATGCACTATTATCTTTTTCATATGTGGACATATGATATGTTGTTAAACCTGTATTTAAAAAACTGTCCATCTTTACATTTTTCACATATGCACTAGGATATCCTTTTGCACATACAACAACACCAGTATAAACACCATCATTTAAAGTTATATTAACCTCTTTATCATCTAATAAATCCAATATAATATCTAAAACACTATCTTTAATTTTTTGTAGAACAACTTCAGTTTCGGGATCACCAAAACGAGCATTAAACTCAATAACTTTAACACCATCTTTTGTAGCTATAAACCCACCATATAAAATTCCAGTATAACTTACACCTTCTTTCACCATAGCCTTAGCAGTGCTTTTAAGTATTTCAGTTGCATCATCAATCTCTTTTTGTGATATCTTATCATAGGGGCAAATACAGCCCATACCCCCTGTATTATCACCCTTATCTTCATTATAAATACGTTTAAAATCACGAGCGATAGGCATAGTGTATACTTTTTCGCCTTTTACAAAAGCCATAAGGGTAAATTCTTCACCTTCTAAAAAATCTTCAACTATAACTTTTCCTTCACCTAAAATTTTATCGTCTAACAACTTTTGCAAAGTATATTTCGCGTCTTCTAAAGTAGTACTAATATATACACCTTTGCCACTAGCTAAACCGTCATATTTTATAACAGTAGGTATACTATTTTTTTTATAAACATATTCACAAGCAAGGCTAGAATTATCAAATTCTTCATAACTTGCTGAAGGTATATAATATTTTTTCATAAGTTGTTTAGCAAAAACTTTACTACCTTCTATGTTGCCACTTTCTTTTAATGGAGCAAATATTTTCAAACCTTCTCTGTTAAAATCATTTGCTATTCCATTCATTATAGGTGCTTCAGGACCAACAATAGTTAAATCAATACTATTTTCTTTAACAAATTTAATTATTTTATCATTATCATTTATATCAATATCAACACTAGTAGAAATTTTCGAAGTTCCAAAATTTCCGGGTAACACAAATAACTTTTCAAGTTTTTTAGACTTCAAAATGCTTTCTGCCATTGCATTTTCTCGACCACCACTACCGATTAATAATACTTTCATATAAACTCCTTTTTTTAATGCTTAAAGTGACGAACTCCTGTAAAAACAATTTCTATACCTACTTTATTAGCTTCTTCAATAACATATTTATCTCGTATACTTCCACCGGGTTGAATAATATATTTTACATTATGGTCTTTTACAAACTCAATGATATCTTCAAAAGGAAAAAATGCATCACTAGCCAAAAACAATGGTTCATCTTTTTTATAAGAAACATTTTTTAATGCTCTATCCATAGCAAGCTTACAAGCATCAATTCGGTTAGTTTCACCCCCACCGATACCAAGTAAAAGACCTTTTTGACCGATAACAATAGCATTTGATTTTGCAAACTTACATATATTTTGTAAAAAAATTAAAGTATCAAAATCAATTTCACTTTTATTTTCAGTAACAACTTTTAGTTCCTCATTTTTAACATTAAGCAAATCTGTATCTTGAACTAAAAATCCATCTTGAACAGATTTAACTTCTATTTTGTCTTCAATTTTATCAATTTTAATTTTAAGTATTCTAAGATTTTTTTTCTTTTTAAGTATTTCTAAAGCACCTTCAGTAAAAGAAGGAGCTAAAACTATTTCTAAAAATATTTCGTTTAACTTTGTAGCAAGGTTTTCATCTACTTGACGATTTAAAGAAACAATACCACCAAAGATACTAACAGGGTCAGCATTGTAACAGTTTTCGTATGCTTCAAATATATCTTCACCTACTCCAACACCACAAGGAGTATTGTGCTTTATTGCTACACTACAAGGCTTATCAAATTCCTTTAATGTCATAAGTCCGGCTTCAAGGTCATAAATGTTATTAAATGATAAAGCTTTGCCCCATAAAATTTCACTTGTTTCAATACTATAAGCAGTTTTTTTATTGTTTCCATAGTAACCTGCTTTTTGATGTGGGTTTTCTCCATATCTTAAATCATTTTTAAGCGTTGCAGAAATTAAAAGTGCATCTTTGGTTTCATTTTTCTTTTGGAAATAATTTGCTATCATTATATCATACTTTGCAGTTTGAATAAAGCCTTTTGTCGCTAAATTTAATCGTGTTTCACTTGAAACTTCGCCCTTTGTTTTTAATTCATCAACTATATTATCGTAATCTTCTGGATCACAAACAAGAGCAACGTGATTATGATTTTTTGAAGCAGCACGTATTAATGTTACTCCCCCTATATCGATATTTTCTATTAATTCACTATGTGATGCATTAGGATTTTCTAAAACTTTTTCAAAAGGATAAAGATTGCATACTACAATAGAAATTTGTGGTATATTTAATTTTTCAAGTTCTTCTTTATGTTCTTTTAAATCTAAGTTTGCTAAAATACCACCATGAATTTTAGGGTGTAAAGTTTTTACTCTTCCACCTAAAATTTCATTAAATCCTGTTACATCTTCTACTGTCAAGCAGTCAATACCAAAACTTTTTATAGCAGAAGCCGTTGAACCAGTTGCTATAATCTCAAAGTTAGCATCTTTTAAGCCTTTAGCTAAATTTTCCAAATTACTTTTGTCAGATACACTAATTAATGCCTTTTTCATTTTCTTTCCTCCGTAATTTTGATAATAGATTTAATGTAAATGCTATGTTCTATTTTATGTAATTTTTCATATACCTCATCAAGAGTAAGGTTTTCAATGTTAAATTTCTCTTGCATAATAATTTCACCAGTATCAACACCTGTATCAACATAGTGTATTGTAGCACCAATTTCTTTTTCACCATCTTCCATAGCACGCTCTACAGCGTGCAAACCTTTATATTTAGGCAAAATAGAAGGGTGTACATTTATTATCTTATTTTCAAACGCTTTAATAAATTTTTCAGGTAAAATTTTCATAAAGCCAGCTAAAAAAATTAAATCTGGGTTTATTTCATTTATAGTATGAATTACACTATCTATATTTTTAAAATCATTATATGCATATTTGACACCCATCATTTCGGCTTTTTCAACAGCACCTGCACTTTTTTTATTTACAATAAGCAGTTCAACGTGACCATCAATCCTCTTATCTATACAAGCCTTTGAAATAGCTAAAAAATTTGAGCCTGTACCACTAGCTAAAACAACAAAAGTTTTCATCTATAAGATTTCCTCACCTTTTTCGATTATTTCACCAATAATAATACTATTATCAATTATATTTAATGCTTTTTTTGCCTCATCTTCTTTTAAAATGAGTATCATACCAACACCCATGTTAAAATAGTTATACATAGATTTATCAGGCACATTACCATATTTTTGTAAAAATTTAAAAATGTTAGGTGTATTTATTTTATCTTTAAATATTTTAAAACCAAATCCATTTGTGGCACGAGGTATATTTTCATAGAACCCACCACCTGTAATATGTGCAATGCCATGTACATCTATAGTTTCGAGTACTTTTAAAACATCATTAACATAAATATTCGTAGGAGTAAGTAAAACTTCACCTAAAGTTTTTTCTTTATCAAGTTCTTCGTACTTTGTAAAAAGGTCAAAATTATTATCTTTTATTATTTTTCTTACTAAAGAATATCCATTTGAATGTATTCCAGAAGAAGGCAATGCAACGATAACATCTCCAACTTCAACTCTTTTTATATTAACTACTTTATCTTTTTCTACGGCAGCAGTTACAAAACCTGCTAAATCATAACCACCCTTTGGATAAAGACCGGGAAGTTCTGCAGTTTCTCCACCGATTAAAGCACAGTCACATTGCTTTAAACCTGTACATATACCTTTAACAATATTTTCAATCATTTCCGGATAGTTTTTTTCTATTGCTATATAGTCTAAAAAATATAATGGTTTTGCACCAAGTGTAATAACATCATTTACACACATAGCAACTAAATCTATACCTATAGTGTCATATATTTCAAGTTCCTTAGCGATTTCAAGTTTTGTACCTACACCATCTGTACCAGAAACAAGTAAAGGATTTTTAAAGCCATATGCACCAATATCAAAAAGTCCACCAAACCCACCGATTTGCTCAAGACAACCAATATTAAAGGTTTTAGCAATATGCTCTTTTATTCTTCTAACACTTTCATAGCCAGCCTCTAAGCTTACTCCAGATTGCTCATATAAATCTTTTTCCATTAAAATTTACCTTCCTTATTTGCACTTTCCAAGTTAGCATATAAATGCGTTGGATAAACACCATTGAAACATGCTTTACATAGATTTGTATTATTTGAACACATCTCTAAAGAATTTATGTCCAAATATTCCAAAGAGTCAGCCTCAATATATTCGCATATTTCAGCTATACTTTTATTATAAGCTACAAGTTCTTCTAAAGTAGAAATATCAACACCATAAAAACAAGGAAACATAATAGGTGGTGATGCGATTTTAACATGTACTTTTTTTGCACCATGGTCTTTTAGAAGTCTTACAAGTTTTTTACTAGTTGTTCCACGCACTAAAGAGTCATCTACAAGTATTATATCTTTACCTTCAACGACATCTTGAATAACACTAAGTTTAAGTTTAACCTTTTCTTCACGCAACTCTTGAGTAGGCTCAATAAATGTACGTCCAACATATTTATTTTTTAAAAGTCCCATACGGTAATCTATACCAGACTCTGAAGCATATCCTATTGCAGCAGCAATAGATGAATCAGGAACACCTATAACAACATCAGCTTTAGTATCACTTTGTTTAGCTAAAAGCTCACCTGTTTTGTATCTATAGCTATTAACATTTATCCCTTCAATAACACTATCAGGGCGTGAAAAATAAATATATTCCATAGCACACATATTTGATTTTGTAGCACTAGCGTAAAAAGTTTTTTCTACTTTGTCATCTTCAAAAATTATAATTTCACCGGGTTTAACATCATATAAAAACTTTGCACCAACTAAATCAAGCCCACAAGTTTCACTACTTACAACATAGCCTTCATTTAATTTTCCAACGGCTAAAGGTCTAAGTCCTAATTTATCACGTACAGCAATAAGTTTGTTTTCAAAAAGTAATAAAAAACTAAATGCACCTTCTAAAAAGTTAAGTGAAGTCTTTAAAGCAGCAACTAAATCGCCTTTATAATTGTTCATTATTAAATGTGCAACTAGTTCACTATCTGATTGAGATTGAAAAATACTTCCGTTATTTTCAAGCATAACTTTTATTTCTTTAGAGTTTACTATATTACCATTATGACATAAACTAAACTTTAGTCTTGTTTGATGGAAAACAAAAGGTTGTATGTTTTCACTACCACCACCACCACTTGTTGCATATCTTACATGACCTATAGCATTTTCACCTTCAAGTTTTTCAAGCATATCTTCTTTTATAACTTCAGTAAGTAGACCTTTACCTTTAACTATATTAAATTTATCATTATGGTTTGTAACAATACCACAACCTTCTTGACCTCTATGTTGCAGTGAATGTAATCCAAAAAAAGCAATTCTACTAGCATCATTATTATTATATACTCCAAAAACACCACATTCTTCGTTTAAGGATTTTGTATTTTTATACATATTTTCACCTATTTAATGTTAAGTCTGTCTATTACAACTTGATAAGTATCAGCGATTTCGCCTAAATCTAATCTAAAAACGTCTTTGTCTAATCTTTCATTTGTATCCATATCCCAAAGTCTGCAACAGTCAGGACTAATTTCATCAGCAAGTAAAATTTCACCATTTTCATCAATACCAAATTCAACTTTAAAATCAACTAAAGTAATATTAGCTTTTTTGAAAAGTTCAATTAATAATTTATTTACTTCACTTAATAATTCGTATGATTTTTTTAAATTTTCTTTAGTAACAAGTTTCATAGCAACAGCATGATAATCGTTAATTAATGGATCACCATATTCATCATTTTTGTAGCATATTTCGAAAATAGGCTCATTTATATCTGTACCATCTTGAAAACCTACCCTTTTAGCCATAGAACCAGCAATTTTATTTCTACATATAAACTCTAAAGGTATTATGCTAACTTTTTTACAAAGTTGACTTCTTTCGTCTACTTTTTTGATTAAATGAGTTTTAACACCATTTTCTTCAAGGTATTCAAAAATAAAGCAAGATATTTTGTTATTAAGCAACCCTTTTGTTGAAACAATAGCTTTTTTAACGCCATTAAAAGCAGTTGCTGTGTCTTTAAAATACACTAAAAGCTCATTTTCTTTTTCTGTTAAATATACTGTTTTTGCTTTACCATCTACTAATACTTTGTTTTCCATTATTTTAAATCCTCCAAATTATAATTTCATCATTGATATATTTAATTTTTAAAATATTTTACTGCACTACTAAAAATATCTAACCATAAAGTTTCGTTATCATTTAAATTTGCTTCCATATTTTTGTATAAACCTTTTTCATATCTTTCACAATGTGCCATTTTACCAAGTACTTGTCCACAAGGTGAAATAATACCTTCTATACCAGCTATAGAACCATTTACGTTATATTCATTATTAATTGCATTTTTGTTATCATCATCAGTATACACAAAAGCAACTTGATTATTTTTTATAAGTTCCTTTAAAGTATCATAAGTAGCAAAAAACTTGCCTTCCCCATGGGATACAGCTTGTATGTATCTTTTATTTTTGTCAAGCTCCATTGTCCAAGGTGAACGATTTGTAATAACCTTTGTACCTATAAATCTTGAAATATGGCGATTTATATCGTTAGTGAACAAAGTAGGAGAACTTTCGTCTAATGCTCTAACTTCTCCATATGTAACAAGACCAGCCTTTATTAAGGCTTGAAACCCATTACATATACCAAGAATAAGCTTGCCCTCTTGTAAAAACTCTTTTAAAGCTTTTTTAATCTTCGGATTATTTAAAACATTAAGTATGAACTTGCCACTACCATCAGGCTCATCACCACCTGAAAAACCACCTGCTAAAACAAAAATATGTGAATTTTCTATTCCTTTTACCATATTATCAATAGAATTTAAAATCAAATTTGGATTTTGGTTATTAAATATAAAAGTCTCAACACTACAGCCTGCATCTTTAAATACTCTTTTTGTATCAAATTCAGAGTTTGTACCGGGGAAAACAGGTAAAAAAACTTTTACCTCCTCCACATTTTCTTTATACTTCGGCTTATTTTCAACAAAATTTTCATTTATTATAATTTCTTCTTGCTTTACAAGATTATTCATAGGATAAATTTCTATATTTACGCCTTTATATGCATTTATTAAATCATTAATATCAAAGGCAACACCATTAACATTTATATTTTTTGAAACTTTTCCTAAATATTCAAGGTTTTCAAACTCAAGTTCTTCTGTACTTTCAATTACAAAGCTACCATACATTAAGTTAAAAAGATTTTCCTTTGTTTCAACTTCAAAACCAAGTTTATTACCAAAACTCATTTTACATAAAGCCTCACCTAAACCACCATGGGAAATTGCATAAGAGGACACAACTTTTTTGCAACGCATATTTTTAAGTAAATTATCATAGTTTAACTTTAAGTTGTCATAGTTAAATGTAAAATCTTCATTGTACATATGCTTAAGTAGGTATATATAGTTATCTACCTTTTTAAATTCGTTGGAAATTATATTTTCGCCTATTTCATTTGTAAAGGCAAAAGATAATAGAGTTGGTACAACATTTATATCTTCAAAAGTACCACTCATTGAGTCTTTACCACCTATCGCAGGTAATTTAAAAGACTTTTGCACTTCAAATGTACCCATAAGAGCAGAAACCACTTTACCCCATTTTTCTTCATTTGTACCTAAGCGTTCAAAATATTCTTGTAAGCTAAATCTTATTTTTTTATAGTCAACACCATTAGCCACAAGTTTCGATAAAGCTTCAATACTACCATACATACTACCTAAGTAAGCATTTTTTTCGGATAAATAAGGGTTAAATCCTACAGCAATAGCAGATACAGCATCAGTATATCCTTCAACAGGAAACTTTTGTACACTAGATTGTGACTTTGTAAGTTGATATCTACCGCCATATGGTGCAAGTATAGTCGTTCCTAAAACGCTAAAGTCAAATAAATCTTCCATACCTTGCTTCGATGCAACATTATGTGTTTTTAGATTATTTACAAACTTTTCTTTAAGACTAGAACCATTTATATCTCTATCAAAAAAGTTATTTTTAACCTCGCTACTTTTTACAACAACCTTTTGTTCATTTAATACACCATTTGTTTCTAAAAAGTCACTATCTATATCAACGATAGTTAAATCGTTATATAACATAACAAGTCTATTGTTATCAGTAATATCAGCAACATATGTAGCTTCAAGATTTTCTTCTTCAGCTAATTTTTTTACTAAATCAAAATATGTACTTTCAATAACAACAGCCATTCTTTCTTGAGATTCAGAAATTGCTATTTCATATGGCTTTAAAGAAGTATCTTTAAGTTTTATTCTATCTAAATATATTTGAATAGACGTAGATAGCTCACCTATAGCAACAGAAACACCACCTGCACCAAAATCATTTGATTTTTTAACTACTTTAGAAAATTTTTCATTTCTAAATAGTCGTTGTAGCTTGCGTTCTTCAATGGCATTGCCCTTTTGAACTTCTCCACCTAAATTTTTTATAGAGCTTTCATCTAAAGTTTTAGAGCTTCCAGTTGCACCGCCTATACCATCTTTTCCTGTTTTACCACCAAGTAAAACAACAATATCACCTTTTACAGGTTGCTCACGCAAAACGTTTTCTTTTTTGACAGCACCTACAACAGCACCAGCCTCAAGTCTTTTCGCAACATAACTTGGGTGTGTCAATTCGTCAATATATGTAGTGGCAAGACCTATTTGATTACCATAACTACTAAAACCTTGTGCAGACTTTTTAGATATTAATCTTTGTGGTAGCTTACCCTTTAAAGTTTCATCTAAAGGATTGTTTATATCACCACCACCGGATACTCTCATACCTTGAAAAACAAAAGCACGTCCACTTAGTGGATCACGTATAGCACCACCTAAACAAGTAGCTGCACCACCAA
This sequence comes from Lachnospirales bacterium, assembly GCA_047974615.1. GTDB lineage: Bacteria > Bacillota > Clostridia > Lachnospirales > CAMZNU01 > JBKEBX01. Next base: position 15,233 of record JBKECM010000082.1, on the reverse strand, counting down.
AAGGTTCAATTTCTGTAGGGTGATTATGAGTTTCATTTTTGAACTGGTGTAGCCAAACTTCTTTTTTACCATCTACTTCTATTTCAACTTCAATGCTACAAGCATTGTTTTCATCTGTATCTTCCAAATCATTTAGAAAACCATTTTTTCTAGCATATTTACCAAAAGCAGTACCCATATCCATAAGAGTAATAGGTTTTTCTTTATTGCCTCTTATTTGTAAATATTCATTAAAAGTCTCTTCTATTTTTTCATCATCAAAAGTAATATTAACTAAAGGCGTATTAAAAGTGGAGTGTCTACAGTGATCAGACCAATATGTATCAATAACCTTAACTTCTGCCATAGTTGGATTTCTTTTTATGCTTTTAAAATATTCTTGTACATAAGTCAAATTATCTTTATCAAAAGCAAGTCCTAATTCCTTTGCAGAAGCTATAACCTCTTCCTTATCTAAATTTATAAAACCTTCAATAATATCTTCTGTAATTGTAATGTCTTTTGCCTTTTCTTCAAAAATATTAAAATCTTTTTCCTTGCTTTCAATATCATTTATATAATATTTTTTAATTTTATTTAACTCATTTTCAGATATATCGTTAAAGATGAAAAGTTCACTTGATGTCACAGATGGTGTTGCCTTTTCATTTAAAAGTTTTATACATTCAACAGCAGAACTAGCTCTTTGATTAAACTGCTCAGGTAATGGAGTAACAGAAAAATAACTTTTATTTTTAAAATCTACATTTTCATATACTTCATCAACGTTAACTTCACTAAAAATAAGTTTTTTGCTTTTATTAAAAGTTTCCTCATCAAGGTTCAAAATATCATAAACAACATAGTATTCTAAAGTTTTTAAAGTATTAATTTTTAAGTTTGTAGTAAAGTCATTTAGAAAACTATTTTCAACTGTTCTAAAACCTTCTTTTTTTCTTACAAAAATTCTTCTGTTCATCTTAATAACTCCTTAACCTTTTTTTCAAAGCCTAAAATATCATCACCTAAATAGGATATATGACCCATTTTTCTTTTTTCTTTCGCTTCACCTTTTTTATAATCATATATATAAGTGTCTTTGTCAAAAAAATTATCTATACATTCATAATTTTCACCTAATATATTAACCATACAACCATTTTTTAATATTTCAACAGAGCCAAGTGGCAACCCTAAAATAGCTCTTAAATGGTTTTCATATTGAGAAGTTTTATGGCTATCCATAGTAATATGACCCGAGTTATGAGGTCGAGGTGCAAGCTCGTTAAAATAAACTTTATCACCTTTTACAAATAGTTCACAACATAAAATACCATATAAGTTTTTACCAACAAGAAATTTTAAACATATTTCTTTAGCATAGCTTACTAAAACGTCACTTACTCCATGCTTTGTATATGTCATATGAAGTATTCCATTTTTATGTACGTTTAAAAACGGTTCGTATAAAACTGTTTCGCAATTAATGCTTCTTACACCAATAACACTTATTTCATAATCAAAAGCTATTACTTCTTCAAGTATAAATTTTGTGTCAAAAACAATATCTTTTGCATCATCAATATTATTTAAATAATATTGCCCTTTGCCATCATATCCAAAACGTCTTGTTTTCAAAATACAAGGAAAACCTACTACTTGTACACCTTCAAGAAGCTCATCATAACAATTAACAGGATAAAATTTTGGTGTAAGTATATCTAGTTCTTTAGCTGTATTTTTTTCTACAAGTCTATCATTACTTATTTCAAGTGGCTTATGACCTTGAGGTATTTTTTTAGTTTCCGAAAATTTTTTAATAACTTCTAAATCTACATTTTCAAACTCATAAGTTAAAACATCACATTCATTTACAAGTTCTAAAACTTTTTCTTCATTATCAAAATCAGCACAAATAAAATTATTTGTAATATATCTAGCTGGTGAATTTATATTACTATCTAAAAAGTAAGGTTCAAATCCCATTTTATGTGCCGCAAGTCCTAAATAAAAACCTAATTGCCCTGCACCGATTATACCGACTTTTTTCAAATTAATTACCTCTCTTTGTTGTAATTAAATCATCATTCATCTTTGCAACATTATCCTTTTGTTCTTCCATAAAATCTACTAGCTTTTTATCTATATCACAATTTGCAATAGCTAAAATCTTAGTAGCAAGTAGACCTGCATTATCGCTACGATTTATACCAACAGTAGCAACAGGTACACCCTTTGGCATTTGTACAATAGATAAAAGGGAGTCTATACCTTCTAATGAAGAAAGCTTAACAGGAACACCTATTACGGGTAAAGTTGTAAGTGCAGCAATCATACCGGGTAAATGTGCAGCACCACCAGCACCGGCAATTATAACATTATAGCCAACTTTCTTTGCATTTTTAGCAAACTCCACCATATTTTCTGGCGTTCGATGTGCCGAAACAATGCTTGTTTCGTAAGGAATACTAAACTTATCTAATATCAATTCAGCACCTTTTAAAACTTCATAATCACTTATAGAACCCATAACAATCGCAACTTTCATAAATCCTCCAAAAAAATATTTTATAATCTTTTAGTATCTAAAGATTTTTACACTTTTTACATTAAAAAAGGCAATAAAACACAAAGTTTTATTGCCTTAAAATTATATTAAATTTTTTATATACTTCTCCCACTAAAAAAAAGTCAGCTTCACTTTTACGTATTTTACATTGCTTAAGCTTACTTAACTTCATAAAATCCTCCAAAAAGAATCTACGACACACATAAATAAACCATATAAAGTGGCATAATGTGGTCTATAGTCCCAAATTTACGGTACGGGGTAGAAACATACTTTCCATATTAAAGTACATATATAAACCAAAGTCAGATGGCAACGTTGCAAAATGACTTTTTACAGAATAGATTAAATCTATTTCTGTTCTATTAAATTAATATATAATAATATTAACACAATGCAAATTAAAAGTAAACACTTTTTAAAGGTTAAATGAAATTTTGTATAAAACTACACTTTACAAATATATTTAGTAAAAAATCTACCAAAATAACTTTCCTTTAATGCTGTCACCTATTACCTTATCAACAATAAGAGTAAAATCGTTGTGTACTTGAAGTATTGATGCAGGTAAATTTGGTGTAATTTCCTCAAACAACATTTTATTAATAGCTTCAATTTTACTTTCACCAGTGGCAATAAGTACAACTTTTTTTGACTGCATTATATTGCGAATACCCATACTTATAGCTTGCTTTGGCACATCGTTAATATCATCAAAAAATCTTGAATTAGCCTCTATAGTTTTTTGGTCAAGATTAACTAAGTGTGTTCCTGCCTCAAAGTGTACATCAGGCTCGTTAAACCCAATATGTCCATTTGTACCGATACCAAGTATTTGTAAATCTATTTTTTTATACTCAAAAATAGATTTGTCATAGTCGCTACATGTTTTTTCAATATTTTTATCTATACCAGAAGGTATATAAATATTTTGACGACTTATATTTATATGATTAAACAAATGTTTATTCATATAGTAGGCGTAACTCTGCTCATTATTTGGTGGAAGGCTTAAATATTCATCAAGATTAAATGTTACAACATCACTAAAATCGATAATATCATTTTTATACATTTCAACTAAATTTTTATACATACCTTCTGGACTTGAACCAGTAGCAAGACCAAGTATACTTTTAGGATTTAAAGTTACTTGTGCACCAATAAGTTGTGCCGCTTTTTTACTTACAGCCTCATAGTCATCTTTAATAAATATTTGCATACCTTTATAATCAAACTTCATATTCACATTCTCCCATAACAAAAGTTTTTTGTATATTAAAATTTTTATCCATAATAGTTAAATCACTATAAAAACCAATTTCAACCTTACCAATCTCAAACTCTTTATGTAAATATTTTGCTTGATTTTCAGTAACAGTTTTTATTGCATTTTCTAAGCTTATGTTGCTATTTTCATAAAAATTTTTAAGTCCATCATTTAATTTTAAAACACTACCAGCAAGAACTCCGTCATGAAGTCTACAAGCATTATCTTTAAGATAAACATCAAGTCCACCTAAATCATATTTTCCGTCAGATAAACCGCCGGCATTAATACAATCAGTGATAAGTAAAAGTTTCCTATTCCCTTTATTTTTAAGTAAAAAGTTATATAATTCTTTATCCAAATGTATATTGTCACATATAATTTCTGCATAGCTTTCACTTAACATACAAGCACCCACCGCACCTAAATCTCTATGATGTATAGGTGTCATAGCATTAAAAGTATGTGTAAAACCTGTAGCACCTGCCTCAAGTGCCAAAATACTTTCTTTATATGTAGCATTTGTATGACCTATTTGAAAATTAATTTTGTCTTTAAATTCTTTAATAATTTCAATAGAATTTTCCATCTCAGGTGCGATTGTAACAATACTTAATAAATCTTCATTTTTTTGTAAAAAATCATAGTTAGCATTTACAATAAATTCTTCATTTTGAGCCCCTTTTTTACTTGGGTTTATAAATGGACCTTCAAGATGCAAACCTAAAATTTTTGCTCCACTATTTTTAATATTTTTAGCTTTACGCACAACCTCACAGACTTCATTTAACTTATCAAGTGATGCAGTAACAGTTGTTGGTAAAAAAGAAGTTACACCATTACTTAAAAGTGTTTTTCTAAGATTTATCATAGAATTTATATCACAATCCATAACATCATAACCCATAAAGCCGTGTATATGTTGGTCAATAAACCCAGGTAGAACATAATTGCCTTTAGCATCAATAACTTCAGTAATATCATATGAAAATTTTTCAAACTCATCTTCACTAACTATTTCTACAATCTTTTCTTCAAAAATGATAATTTTGTTATCCAAAAATTTACCGTCAATTAAAACTTCGCCATTTATAATTGCTTTCATAAGCCACCTACTTCTTTAAAATATTAACAAAAAATAAAGCTCTAAAATATTGTAGTTAAATACTAACTTAAATTATATTTTCTATAAAATACCCACTACTTTATAATATTCTAAATAAAATCTTTAATATATTTACATAAAATTTCTACGCTTTTATTTGTGTATGTATATGCACTAAAATATGTTATAGGTGAAAAAGGTAACTTTGCTACATTTAAACGCATATCAAACAAATAAATATTTTTACTTTTAAGCATTTCATATATTTTATGTTGTTGTTTATAAATATCCATATCACCCACAAAAAGCAAAATATTATTATAATCTTTAGTTTTATGAATTAGCTCCAAAATATCCTTATCTTCAATATCTTTTTCAAACCCTATAGTCTTTATATTTGTAACCTTTTCAAAAATATCTGAAATGTTTATCGGATTAAGTATTTCATCTTCTGCAGGATTACTTACAAATTGCTTAACACCTAGTGCTATAGTCTTATTTTTATCAAGATTTAATTTATTAAAATTATTTTTTTGTAGCACTTTTAAGTATATATCTTCAAAATCGATTTTCGTTGGTTTATTAGTATCCTTTGAAATTGAATTTTTCATCTTAATTATTCTATAATAAGACTCATTTATTCTTTCTTCGCTTATAACACCGTCTTCTACTGCTTTGTATACACTTTCAAAAGCCTTAACTTGTTCTTCAATAGTATGTGAAATATCGAAAATATCAACTCCGGCATTAATACCTATTACAACTGCCTCACCTATACCATAGTTTTTTTGTATAGCACCCATCTCATAACAGTCTGTAATAACTAAATTTTCATAACCTAAATCCTTTCTTAAAAGGTTTGTAATAACTGCTTTCGACATAGAAGCAGGATAATTTTCATCAAGTTCCTTTACAATTACATGAGAAACCATAATTGATTTTAAATCATTATCTATAGCATATTTAAATGGCAAAATCTCTTGTTTTTTAAGCTCATCTAATGATTTATTCAAAACAGGTAAATCGTGATGAGAATCAACAGATAAATCACCAAGACCCGGAAAATGCTTTAAAGTAGGTATAATGTTACTACTTTCATAACCTTTAATTGTAGAAAAAGCCATATCCTTTACTTTTTCACTGTTTTCACCAAAAGAACGTATTCCTATACCAATATTTTCTGGATTAGAATTAATATCAGCTACAGGTGCAAGATTTAAGTTAACACCTAAATTGTATAATCTATGCCCTACATCAGCAGCAATATTATAGGCTATATCTTTATCATATAAAGCACCAATAGCATAATGACCTAAAAACTCACCATAAACCTTACGTAATCGTGAAACTGTACCACCTTCTTCATCTATAGAGATGAAAGGATAAATATTAGTTTTAGTATATATTAAAGTTTTTAAACTTTCATTAAGTTTTAAAACTTGTTTTTCATCATTTAAGTTTCTTGAAAAAAGTATTATATTGCCTAAATAATATTGGTCTACTAAACTAGATATATGCTCATTTATATAATGTGAATTAAATCCACACATAAACATTTGACCTATTTTAATTTTAAGTTCATTATCCATATTTTCTATCCTTTCAAAGCTCCATGAGTCATACCTTCAATAATATATTTTTGTAAGAAAATATAAATTATAAGTATAGGTACAACAACAAGCGTTACAGAAGCAGCCATTAGACCAAAGTCTGTACCAAACTGTGAACTTATCATTCTAAGTAAAGCACTAATTGGCATTACTTCATTTTTTCTTAATATAATCATTTGTAAAAATAAATCATTATATGACCATAAAAAAGTAAAAACAGAAACAGAAGCGATAGTAGGAATAGATAAAGGCACAATTATTTTAGTGTATGTTTTAAAAACCCCACACCCTTCTAAAAAAGCACTTTCTTCAAGTTCCAAAGGTAAAGTTCTCATATAACCCATAAGTACAATAATTGCAAAGGATAAATTCCCTGCAATTTGTGGCACTATAACAGCAATATGCTTATTTATCAAATCAAATTTTGCTACCATAGAAAATACAGGAATAATAGTAGAAAAAGCAGGAATCATAAGACTTCCTAAAAAAAGTAAATTTACAAACTTTTTACCTTTAAAATTATATCTAGTCATAACAAAAGCAGCCATTGTAGAAAGAATTACAACGCAAACTGTAACACTACCAGAAACAATAAGACTGTTTCCATATGACTTTAAAATATTAACTTTACTAAAAGCATTTGTATAGTTAGTTAAATCAAAAGAACTAGCGATACTAAATGCATTACTTAATATATCATTTGAAGTTTTAAAAGAGCTATTTATTACCCAAAAGAAAGGATAAATAGTAGTAATAGCCCATAGTATAAGGATAAAATATATAACAAATTTACCTAACATACTAAAAATTTTACTTGAATTTCCTTTATTAATAATAAACACCACCCTTTAATCTTTTTCTCTAAAAATAAAATTAGAGATTTGAGATATAATAATACCAAAAAGAACTAAAAATACAGCAATAGTCGCACCAAAATCTATATTACCAGAATCAAAAGTTTGACTGTATAAATATGTACCAAGTACATGAGTAGAACCACCCGGTGCTCCTTTTGGAGCAATAACCCAAAGCATATCGAAAACTTTCAATGCCCCAGTTAAAGCTAAAATAATACATACATTAATCGTACCTTTAAGTAAAGGTAAAGTTATGTATATAAAGTTTTTAAAACCATCAGCACCATCTATAGCAGATGCCTCATATATATCCTTAGGTATACCAGAAATACCAGTTAGTATTAATACAAAGTAGAAACCTACATATTGCCATATAACAGGTATCATAAGCATTGTAAAAGCATTTTCTTTAGATAACCAAACAACAGGTTCTTTTCCAATAGATATAAGTAGTTGGTTAAGCATACCATAGTTATATTCATAAAATAATGTGAACATTAAACCTATAGCAGTTGCAGATATAACAATAGGAAAAAAATAAACTATTCTAAAGAAACTTGCACCCTTTTTAATATTTGACACAAATACAGCAAGTAGTAAAGCTATACCAACTTGAAATATAACAACAAATACCATTAACTTAAAGGTATTAAATAAGGCATTTCTAAAAGCTTTATCTACTAATAAAGTTTTATAGTTTTCAAGACCTATAAAATCACTGTTTGCATCTATAAAGCTTGTCATATCAAAAAAACTATTTTTTATATTAGCCAAAAAAGGATAATATAAAAAGATTAATATTAAAAGAACTGTAGGAAGTAAGAAAACAGCTAAAATTTTATTATCTTTATATAACATATAACACCTACTTTATAAGTGAAGGTTGCTATAAGCAACCTTCATCTTCTATATTTTTATTTATTATATTCAGCAGCTTGATCGAGTACTTCTTGTGCACTCATTGAACCATCTACGATATTTGAAACATTAGATACAATATATTCCCAAGCTTGTTTGCTTAAACGTGAGTCGATAGGCATACTTACAGTTTTAGCTGCAGAAGAAAACTCTAATCCTGATGCTTGTAAAGGTGATAAGTCAGAAGGAACTTCTATTTCAGCAGCTGGTGCACCACCAACTTTAGCAAATTCAGCAATCGTTTCAGTTGAAGTCATTTCCATTACAAAGTTAACAGCAGCTTCTCTTTTTGCAGGGTCGTCCCAAGCTTTTTTAGTAATATAGAAACCAGATGAGAAACCACCGATAATATCAGAAGGATCTTTGCCATCAGCACTATATTGTGGGAAAGCAATAGCAACAGTATTATCTTGATCTGTAATACCACCAGCGAACCAAGAACCATCAACCATCATTGCTGCTTTTTTATCTTTAAATAACTGTCCAGTTGCAGCATCACTTGTTGCTGTAGCGTCAGGAGAAAATGCGTTCATTTCATATAAATCATTTAATACTTGTAAGCCTTCAGCCCAAGAACTAGGTGCAGCTTCACCCGGAGTTAAAGTTTTACTATGTTCATCTACACCACCATAAGATAAAATCATATGTTCAATCCAGTAATGTGGAACATCAGCAAAAGAAACAGCGATAGGAACTATTCCGTTTTCAGCAAATGTAGTAACAGCAGTTTCCATTTTTTCCCAATCAGTAGGTAACTCTAAGCCATATTGGTCAAATAAATCTTTATTTACAAATAATCCTTCCCAGAACCCTCTAACTGGTAAAGCGTAAGTGTTCCCATCTGGCTCAACCATAAATTCAAGTGGAGAAGCGCTAATATCTTTGCCATAGTCAGGATATTCAGCTTGAATTGTAGCAACATCAACAAGTTTACCAGACTCAATAAGTGGCTCAGCATCAACACCTGTAAAATAGAATAAAACATCAGGTTCATTACCAACTTGGAAGTCAGCTACAACAGAAGTTTTCCATGTTTCGTCAGAAGTAGAAGAAATATCATTTACAGTAACATTTGGATATTTTTCTTGATAAGAAGTAATAACAGCTTGATAATACTCACCTGTTGGGTCAGTACCACCAAACATCGATACAGTATTAAGTTCTACAGCTTCACCTTCTGTAGTTTCACCACTTTCAGTACTTTCCCCCTCAGCACCTGTAGTAGAACTAGTATCTGTTGTTTCAGTTGTCGATGAACTACATGCAGTTGCCGTTAAAACTAAAGCTGTTGCTAAAGTTAAGCTAATAAATTTTTTCATAAAATAACCTCCTAATTTTACGCACTATTTTGTGCAATTGACATTCACTATGGAATGTGATTTTAATATAGTTTTAAAATTTCTCTTCTAGCAACAAGTAAAGCTCCATCTATGCTTTTAGTCGCTTCGTTGCTTTTAGAAACTTTAATTGTTTTTTCAGAAACTACATTGATTTTTTCTTGAATTGTATCCACAATGTCTTCTTTTAACTCAAATAAAGTTCCAGTTAAAATAATATTATTAATGTCAAACATATATGACATATTAAAGATGGCAATATAAAGTTCTTCTATCATATCCTCAATATATTTATTTAATAGGATATTTCCTGTTCTAACTTCTTTAATAAAGCTTTCTTTATTTAAGCTTACACCACAGTCTTGATAATATTTTTTTACCATACCACCAAAGCTACATCTATTTTCGAGATTTTCAAGTACATCATTTTTAAAGTAAGGGTTGAAAAAACCAATCTCCCCTGCAAATTTATTTGAACCTTGATATATTTTACCATTTATAAAAACAGACGAACCAATACCATAGTTTGACCCTACAAGTATGAAATTTCCGTTTTCATCTTTCATATTTGAAAGCAAATATTCACCCTGCAAATCTAAATCGTTTTCAACAAACAACTCTATATTTTCTCTTTGACAAAAATCATTGATAAAATTGTAAGTATCTACATAGTTTTTAATATTTGAAGTTATTCTTTCTCCATGTACTACAGCCGGAATAGAAAGTATACATTTTTTTAAAATATTTTTCGTACCAACTACTGCAACACTTTTTTCAAGAATATTTATAATATCGAATTTATTTGGCATATCTATCATAAGTTCATACAGTTTTTCGTTTTTTAAATTATATATTGATAAACTAAAAATATTGCCAGCCAAATTTATAACAAGAAAGTGCTCAAGGTCAGGATTTAAATCAAGAAGTATACTCTTTTTACCAATTTGATTACTACCCTTACCGATTTCAATAATTATACCTTCTTCTAAGAGTTCATTTACATTTTTAGAAATAGTAGGCTTTGTAGAATCTAAAGCAGCGGCTAAATCAGCTCTTGAAAAAGCCCCATTTTTCATTATGTAATAAAGTATTGCTTTTTTGTTATGTATTTTTAAAGTTGATTGTTGCACCGATTTATTACCAACCAAACAACCACCCCCATATGTTAGTAAACTTTATTTACTAACATATTATCATCATTTTAACTAAAAGTCAATAGATTTTTCATAAAAATTTAGTATTTATTTCTAAATTCCCATTTTTTTCTATCATTATTAAATATTAAAACACCTAAATAAAAGTTTTTTTTATACTTAACAATTATTTGTCAGTTCCAATGATTTTTACATTAAAAAAGCTATTACAAAATAAAATAATTTTGTAATAGCTTAAAATTCACAAAATAATAGTTAAATAAAACTATCCATAGTGTAGTCTTCCTCTTCTTCTTCTCTTGCAATCCTAATTCTGTAGCACAACTGAAGAACCATATCTTCAATTATAAGCCCTTGAAAATATATTGCAAATATACTCATAGCTACAAAGTCAGATAAAGCAAAACTTGTATGCAAATATACTTTTGCGACGATGTCCATATATATTGTAGCAAAAAGTATATAAAGAATAAAGTTAAACAAATATTTAAAAACTTCACCTTTATCATCATATAGAAGATATGAAAGTAAAGGTAAATTTATTAAAACCAATATAGCCATATATTTTGGCACTTCTGCAAAAGCAACAACTCTAGTATATTCGTCCATTATTAAAACTGAATATAATATTCCGATTAACAAAAATATTGCACCAATTTTTTTGTGATTTTTTATATTATATAACCATCTTAAAAATAATAAATATACACAAAGAGTAGTTAGTGATAAATTTAGATTACTTAAATTAAATAATCCAATTAATATTACTCCTAAAAAAATTACATATTTGAACCATTTCCTAAAAAACATTTCTAATTTTTCCATTAAACACCTACCTTATCATTCTTCCTTTAATGACAGCACAAAAACACACGTACTTTATGTTTATCGGCAAGTTTTAAATTTATTTAAGGTTTTTTGGTAATTATATTTTTTATTATTCTGTAATTATTCTTAATTACATTTTATAACAAATAAAAACAAAAATCAATATATTTTTAACAATTTTCATATTTTACTTTTCCAAAACATTACAAGAAAATAAATAATGAATTTTGCAACGTTGTCAAGTCGTAAAATTAAAGGACTGTAAAGAAATTCAAAATCTGAATTTTTTTATAGTCCTTTTAAATTTAAGCTATTTTGTTAAATAAATAATTTTTTTACAAACTTAAAAAAAATTATTTATTTCCGCCCATTTTATCAACTTCTGCTTGGATCATTTTTTTAACCATTTGTCCACCGATTTTACCAGCTTCTCTTGAAGAAAGTTGTCCATTGTAACCTTTTTGTAAAGGTACACCTATTTCACTTGCAACTTCATATTTAAATTGTTCTAAAGCCGCCTTTGTTTGAGCTGGTGATGTAGAATTTGAATTGTTTTGATAATTTGATGCCATAATAAATTCCTCCGTTATATATAATATTTATAGTAACTTTTGTTACTACACTTATTATGTACAATATTAAAAAAATAATTCATTTTTATTTTATCACTTTTAAAAATATAAATTTTCTACTTTATCACTTCATAAATCAAAGGTGTTTTTTCTACTTCATTTTTTGAAATTTTAAAAGCTTCTAAAGTTTCTTTATATTCATTTTTCACATCTTCTTTATTTGAATGTAAGTAAGCTAAACACTCACCTTTTTGAACTTTATTAGCTTGTTTTTTATTAAGTACTATACCTACTGCCATATCAATAGTATCTTCTTTAGTCCTTCTACCAGCCCCAAGTTGCATAGCAGCAACACCAATAGCTAAAGCATCTATACTTTCGATATAACCGTCTTCTGTTGCTAAAACTTGCGTAACATATTTCGCCTTTTCAAAAGTATTAGTATCTTCAATTACAGATATATCTCCACCTTGAGCTTTTAAAAACTCTTTAAGTTTTTCAAAACCCTTACCGTTTTCAATATTTTCTAAAAGCATTTTTTTTGCTTCATCTATAGTTTGTGCCTTTTTGCCTAAAACAACCATAAGTGAACCAAGCTCTAAAACAAGTTCAAGAACATCTTCAGGCCCTTCCCCTTTTAAAACATTTATAGCTTCGATAACTTCAAGGTTATTTCCTACAGCAAGCCCTAAAGGCTCTGTCATTGATGTAATACAAGCAACTGTGTTTCGGCCAGCATCGTTACCTATTTCTACCATAGTTTTAGCAAGCTCACACGCGTCACTTATGTTTTTCATAAATGCACCCGTGCCGATTTTTACATCAAGTACAATAGCATCAGAACCTGCTGCTATTTTTTTACTCATAATAGATGAAGCAATAAGTGGTATACTTTCAACAGTTCCCGTAACGTCACGCAAAGCATAAAGCTTTTTATCAGCAGGCACAAGTTCGCCTGTTTGTCCAACAACTGCAATACCTATAGTATCAACTTGTTTCAAAAAGTCATCTTGTGAAATATCAATTTTTGCATTTGGAATAGCTTCTATTTTATCAATAGTACCTCCAGTATGACCTAAACCACGACCAGACATCTTTGCTACAGGAACGCCACAAGCAGCCACAAGAGGTGCTAAAACTAAAGTAGTCTTATCACCAACACCACCAGTAGAGTGTTTATCTACCTTTATGCCATCAATAGAAGATAAATCAATGGTTTCACCACTATTAACCATAGCTTCTGTTAAAAAAAGCCTTTCTTTTTTAGTCATATCATTTAAAACAACGGCCATTAAAAAACTTGAAACTTGATAATCTGGTATTTCTCCCTTTGTAAATCCTTCAACTAGCCAGTTAATTTCCTCACGTGTAAGTTCTTGTTTAATTCTCTTTTTGTCTATTATATCAACCATTCGCATAATTTATTTTCTCCTAACATTTTAAATGTATTATTATTTTATCATCAAGTTAAAAAATTTACAATATGATAATTTTTAAAGTAGCAAAAAAAAATATATAGCATAAACTAAATAAGAAAATAAGTATAAACTAATTTTAAGGAGGAGTAAAAATGGCTAAAGGTAGATTACAAGTCGAAGTTTACACAGCAGAAAACGCTTTACCCTTACCGAATACAAAAGTTGAAATATTTTCAACTGACGGTACTTTATTAGAAGTGGCAGGTACAGACGAAAGTGGTAAAACTGCTGAACTTTCTTTAAATGCACCGGAACAAACATTTTCAGAAATTCCTACAGAAACAAGACCCTACTCAGAATATAATATTATAGTATCAAATGACTCTTATCCTACTATAGAAATAAAAAATGTTCAAATATTACCTAACGTAACAGCACTACAACCTGTAGATATGTCATTTTTCGTAGATCAACTTGATCAACGTGAAATAGTAATAGAAGATAATGTTCTTTACGGCGATTATCCTGCAAAAATACCAGAAGACTCAGTTAAGGATATATCAACAGATTCAGGCTTCGTAGTACTTGATAAACCTGTAATACCTGAATTTGTTGTTGTTCATACTGCTGCACCAAGCGTAGCAGCAACAGACTATTGGATTCCTTTTACAAGCTATATTAAAAACGTAGCATGTTCAGAAATATATTCTACTTGGCCAAAAGAAACAATACGTGCAAATGTACTTGCCATTATTTCATTTACCTTAAATCGTGTATATACAGAATGGTATCGTTCACAAGGTAAATATTTTACAATAACTTCAACAACTGCCTATGATCAATATTTTAAATATGGAAGAACTATATATAAAGAAATTTCTCAAATAGTTGATGAACTTTTTAGCACTTATATAACACGTTCAGGAATAAGACAACCGATTCTAACACAATATTGTGATGGTAAAAATACTACCTGCCCAAATGCAATGTCCCAATGGGGTTCAAAATACCTCGGTGACAAAGGCTATACAGCTATAGAAATTTTAAAAAACTATTATGGCTCAGGTGTATATTTAGTTACAGCTGAAAAAGTTACTGGTGTACCTGTTAGTTGGCCGGGACGCACTTTACAACAAGGCTCACGAGGTAGTGATGTAAAAACAATACAACAACAACTAACTACGATACACAAAAACTATCCAGCGATACCATCACTCGTAGCCGATGGTATATACGGACCGGGAACACGTAAAGCAGTAGAAATTTTTCAAACAACATTCAATTTATCACCTACAGGAACTGTAACATATTCTACATGGTACAAAATAAGCCAAATATATGTTGCAGTTGAGAAATTAGGACCACAATAAAATTTCTGTATAAATCTAAGTTGCCCAAAAAACTACAGTTTCTAAAATAACTAAAAGTTAGACTTTGAGTATATAAAGGGGGTGCTGATAAAGGATAGAAAAAAATATTACTGCACAAAAATTACGCTCGACTTAATGATTTGCTTTGCAAATCATCTTGCATGTCGCATAAAATTAGCACTCGTTCCTCGCTGATTTTATGCTATCTCACTATTTTTGTGCCATTGTCATTAGTAATATTTTTTT
>JBKECM010000003.1:0-3012 GCA_047974615.1 Lachnospirales bacterium | reverse complement strand
TTATTATAAAAAAGAAAAAGTTGCAGGAAGAAGTAAAAAAGAATTAGAAATTTTATTAAAAGTATATTTAATAAGACAGTTTTTTGGATTATCTTATGAACGATGTGAAGACGAAATTCACGAAAGTATTTCAGCTATAGATGCACCGAAATCTACAAAAAACAAAGATAAATCAAGAGATAAAGAAGCAGGCTGGACTAAAAAAGGTGGCAACTATCGTCATGGATTCAAAGCACATACAGGTGTTGACGAAAAAACAGGACTTATTCATAGTAAAGAACCCGACAAACAAGGGTGGCATAGCCATTTTTCATGCAGTGAAAAATTCCGAGTGAAATTTACAGCAACGAATGTTCATGATTTACACGCAGTAGAAGATTGTTTACATGGTGAAGAAACCGAGTTTTATGGTGATAGTGGGTATTTAGGTGTAGATAATCATAGTAAAAAAGTTAAAAATTGCAAAAAGAATATAATGAAAAGAAGAACTAGTCTTAAAAAATTAAGTGCCGAATAAATCGAAAAAGAAAAAATGATGCAACAAGCAATTTTATCAAAAAGATGTAAAGTTGAACACAATTACGCAGTAATAAAAAATATATTCAATTTTAAATATACAAGAGTGCGAGGAATTGCTAAAAACGCTGCTAGGTTTTTTATTTTGGCAACTTTATCTAATTTTTACAAGTTGACAAGACAAACAAGGGACAAGTCTGTCCTTTTATAGAAATACAAGTAATAAAAGTACAAAATATGATTAAATATTTGCAATATTTTAGAAAAATTTAAAACCTTAGAGGATTTCTCAATAAAATGAGAATTCCTCTAAGGTTTTTTGTTATTTTGCAAGGTTGCCATTTATGTCAAAAAAACTGCTTTTATATTTTTAAATGCAATGCAAACACCTACAAGTGCAAAAACAGGAGTTTCTAGTATAGTATAAAATGGAAAACTACAGATTTAGTTTTATATTACGGTGTTGGTGGTGGTTACAGGGGTAAGATTTATCATAAAGATGTTATTTGTCTTGAATGGGATATTGTTTATGAAGATTATGTATATTCAAGCAGTAAGAGCTATGGATATCTAATAAAAATGATGAGGTTTATTATACTGTAAATGAAAATGATTTAATACCTTTAGAAATAGAAAAAGCAACTGCTTTAAATATTTGGAAACTGTAGGATTACAACAGAAGTGTTACAATAAAAAAATAAAAGTGAAAATCAGTCAAATATGATAAAATAAAGTTATCACACAAAATCTATATCAGAAAGGACTGTTTTCGCAATGAATATTATAACACAAAAAGTAAAGTATAGTCTATCCCTAATAAAATATGCAAAGAAATATGGAGTAACAAAAGCAGCAATCAAGTACAATACAAATAGACAATACATTTATCGTTGGTTAAAACGATATGATGGTAGCAATGCATCTCTAAGAAACAAGTCAACAAAGCCACATCATCACCAAATGAGCATACAGATGAAGAAATAAAATTAATAAGAGATATGCGTAAACGCAATAAACATCATGGTCTAGTTGTATTTTGGGTTAAACTTAGGCAACGTGGTTATAATAGAACAATAACAGGTTTATATAGAATGTTACTTAAACTTGAATTACAACCTATAAAACCTAAAAATCCCAAATATATACCAAATCCATATCAAAAGATGTATTACCACGGAGAACGTGTACAAATAGATGATAAACATGTACCAAAGGTTTGCATTGTAGGTGATACTTTAGGTAAAAAATTTTATCAACAGGATTCATTGCAAAATATAGAAAAATCCATTTTCATATCGGAATTTTCACTACGTGAAAACGACTTCGTCGCCCTTGTTCGTCGGGTTCTTTACAAAACAATGGCTTTGCGGCTTTTGACAAAACTGTGGAAATGGCGTTTTTTTGCCATTTTAGGCGTTTGTAAAAAGTATGAAAATTTGATTTTTTCTTTTGCGATGTGACATTCCTTGAATTTTGCAACGTTGCAAATACACTGCAATAGATGAGTATTCTCGTTTTAGATATATTGAAGCTTTTGAAGAAGCAAGTACATACACTTCAACATTATTTATTAAAAATATGCTAAAAGCTTTTAAATTTAAAGCTGAGTGTGTTCAAACAGATAATGGGTTTGAATTTACTAATCGCTTTGGCAATGATAAACCTACTCTATTCGAAAAAACTCTCAAGGAATTAGATATTAAGCATAAATTAATTAGAACCATTTACCCAAGGTACAATGGTAAAGTAGAACGTAGTCATAGGAAAGACAATGAATATTTTTGTGTAGTAACGAGGGAAATTTTCGATTAGAAAATGAAAATTTTTTAAGCATCTTCAAAGAAGTGCACCCTTAGGAACAAGCAAAACAACGATTTTGAGTTAAGTGAGTAAGGAAAAAGTCAAATATCTAGCGTATGTTAAACTGATTCAATAGTTGATTTATGTTCTTATGGTTCTAAAGTCTTAGTCAGAAACGCAAATGCACCTTTAGGACTAAAATTTGTGATATTTCATTGCAATATGTTTATTCATAATTTACAGGTGCATCAACAATAGATACTACACAAGGTATGACTATAGGCACATCAGAAAAATTATTTTTAATTGATGATGAAAATGATATAGCCTATTATTTTGCTATAGATAGCTCTACAAGTTTAAGAATAATAAAAAGATGAGCTCATTTTAAAGGGATTTAGGGTTTTGTTATATAAAATTTATAATTATTAGAATTCTAAATATAAGTTCGTGAGTAAGGTTTTGTCGTTTAATCTTCTTATTAAAGCCTAGCCTTAAATTGTTTTTAAAGGTTTTACTATTAAATTGTTCTAAAAGCAGTTTTTTATCCTTTGAAATCAATTCACCATATACTTTGTAAAAAGCTTTTGAATTTTTTCTTATTATATTACCATTTTTATATTTGAAAAATAATTTTACTTTTCTTGTTATATTGTTAAGGTTTCCTCTTGCTGCTCCTAAAACATTTTTTTCGTG
>JBKECM010000146.1:0-5961 GCA_047974615.1 Lachnospirales bacterium | reverse complement strand
TTTAGTCATAGATTGTATAATGGCCTCAACATGCACCATAGCCTTTTCATCTATATTAACATCATCAAGATTAACTTTACCACCGACGCCGGGCATCATACCTAATAAGTCCTTTATAGGTCCCATTTTTTTAACAGCTTGCATTTGCTCTAAAAAATCTTCAAATGTAAATTCTTGAGTACGCATTTTTCTTTCAAGTTCTTTTGCTTGTTTTTCATCAAAAGCACCTTGAGCCTTTTCAATAAGGGATAAGACATCACCCATACCAAGTATACGAGAAGCTAAACGATCAGGATAAAACACTTCTAAATCCTCGAGTTTTTCACCCATACCGATATATTTAATAGGCTTTCCAGTCACAGCTCTAACAGAAAGAGCAGCACCACCACGAGTATCACCGTCTAATTTGTTTACGATAACCCCATCTACACCTAGTTTTTCACCAAAATGTTCCGCTACATTGACAGCATCTTGTCCTGTCATAGCATCAATAACAAGTAAAACCTCTTGAGGTCTAACTGCTTTTTTAATGTTTTGTAATTCCAACATAAGTTCTTCATCTATATGAAGACGTCCAGCAGTATCTACTATAACAATATCATTCTTGTCAGCAATAGCCTTTAAAAGCCCATTTTCAGCTATTTGAACTGCATCTTTATTATCATATTCAGAATAAACAGGAATGTCGTATTGCTTACCCAAAACTTCAAGTTGCTTAATAGCAGCAGGACGGTAAATATCACAACCAATAAGTAAAGGTTTTTTTCCTTCTTTTTTAAGCTTTGCAGCAATCTTACCAGTTGCAGTAGTTTTACCAGCACCTTGTAAACCGCACATTAAGTATACAGTAGGACCTTTACTTGCAAAAGTAAGCTTAGATGCCGTACCACCTAACATAGTCACAAGTTCTTCATTAACTATTTTAATAACATGCTGTCCGGGTGTCAAGCTCTCTAAAACTTCATCACCAATAGCTTTTTCAGTAACATTTTTTATAAAATCTTTAACCACTTTAAAGTTAACATCAGCTTCAAGTAAAGCAAGTTTAACTTCACGCATAGCATCTTTTACATCTTTTTCTGTTAACTTTCCTTTACCTTTAAGTTGCTTAAAAACTTCTTGCAACTTCGATGACAAACCTTCAAATGCCAAATGCTACACCTCCAATTATCAGCCATTAATATTATTTATAAGTAGTTCCAAATTATCCAAAGCCTTGTTAACTCTTTTGTCTTCCAAAAAATTTAGTTCTTCTTTAATTTTTAATAAAATTTCTTGTTGCTCAATAAATTTTTCGTAAAGCTTAAGTTTTTTTTCATAATCAAATATTTTAGCCTTCGTTCTGTTTAAAAGGTCAAAAGCACTAGCCTTTGAAACATCTAAAAGTTCACCTATTTCTGAAAAAGAATAGTCATTCATATAATACAATTCAAAAATATTTTTCTGCTTATCTGTAAGCATAGGTGAATATAAATCGTACATAACTGTAATTTTAAAAATATCCTCCAAAATATCACCTCACAAAAAAAGCATAAGATAAATTATTTAACCTAAGTTAAGTATATTTACCTTACGCATTATACTATATTTTAAAACCTTTGTCAAGTACTTTTACTTAACTCTCTAATAATTTTGCATCAAGGCTTTGAAACATAAGCATAATTTCGTTTGCCATAGCATAGTACATAAAATCGTATAGGAGTATCAAGTCATTACTTTCATATATTGTCATAGTGTCTTTAAGTACACTTAAAGCTTTTTCTGTATTTAATACAAAGAAACTGTCCTTTTCTATACAAAAATCCATAAGCTTAACAAGATTAATATAGTCTTCAAAAACTGCTTTTATTTTATTGTCATTACCTTCATTGCGTATAATTTCATTTGCAACTTCCTCAAGCGTATTAAAGGTACTTTTAATATATTCTAAGTAGTCATTTAAAAATTCTTGATTATAAACCATACTTATCCTCCTTGATTTTCACTAGTTTTTCAATACTTTCATTTAAAATATCAATACCCTTTTCTATAGCAAAAAGTAGTTTATGATAGTACTTATAATTCTTTTCTGCTATAATCCTATCTTCTGAATAATCTAAAGGATAGCCATTGTTTTCCTCCATAAAACTTACGTATTGAATTAACTTTATAAAATTATATTCTTCTCCATTTTTTTCGTAAAACTTATCAAATTTATCTAGTTTTTTTAAATCATTGCTTAGGTTTGATAAATCAGGATCACCTTTTTCAAACATTTTTTTAAGTTTATCAATATGCTTAATGACTTCTCTCAGTTTAACTAAAGTTTTTTGATAAATTTCACATTCGTTTTTCATAGTTTTTATAGTATTTTCAATATCTTCGCGTGTAGGTTTAATATTGATATGTTCATTAAATGATAAACCAATGTCATCTACTAAATATTTATCTATGACTTCTCTAAAAGTTATGTGATTAAACCCTTCAATATAACAGCCACCTTCAGTTGCATTAATCATATCTATGCTATCACTAAAAACTTTTGCATACTCCTTAAACCAATCTCTATACTTTAAATACACATCATATGACTCAACATCTTCTCCAAAAAAACCTTTTACTTTTTTTCTATTAGTTTTTATTTGGTCCAATCCATCGGCATAAGCATGTGACTTTTCTCCTTCAAACGCTAAATCTTGACCGAGTAATATAACTCTATTACAGCCAATATACTTTGCAAACGAAGCTGCATTATTAGCAACTGAACCTCCCGTTGCTAAATAATCTACTTCTGCATTTTGAGATTTTATATATCGTAAAAAATGAGGATAAGCAGCATGGCTGTAAAAAAATGTCTTACCCTTATTATAGTCAACAAAATCTATATTTCCTGTAGTTGATAATATTAAATTCTCACAAAAATCGCCTTCTTTATGATTTTTCTCTAAAACTTGTTTACCATCTAAAGATACAACAAAATGAGGCTTTATTCCAAGAGGTTCTAAAACTTTTAAAGCAACATAGGCAGCAATGATTACAGCCTTATCTTGCACTTCTTGTAATAATTTAACGTTTTTTACTAAAGAAGGTCCTGTAGAAACAATTATCGCTGGTTTGCCTTCACAAATGTTTTTAAGGTCATTTATGCTATATCCTTTTTCATAAAAAGTTGGAATACATTTTCCCATTCCTTCTGTAGAATTTATATTAAAATAGCTTAAAGTATTATAAGTCATAGTCATATTTGAAACGAATGTTCTACAAGCCTTTAATGCCTCAAAATATAAATTTTTATATAAATCAATATAAGCTAAATTAGAATGAAATATAGTTGGTAAAAAATTAGCGTGAGTTATATTTTTTACAATAAATTCCATTACTTTATCATAAGTTATGTCATAATCCACTAAAAAATCAAATTTTGCAATTTCAGTTTGAAAATCTAAATTTGTACGCAAAATATTTTGATAAAAAATTTCTGGGTCTGGTTCTATGACTAAAACAGAGCCTACCTCACGCCATTTTTTTATAATTTCAAAAACTTCATAAAAAAGTCCTGCACCAAAAATAACTAAAACATTACCACTTTTAACATCAAGTTTTTCAACTTGTTTTTTCACACCATCAAAAACATCTACAGTACTATACATATGTCTTTCAAGGCCATTAACCTTAAGTACAGAAAGAACTACATCTTTCGTATCTTTCTTATAATATACTTTTGGACTTTCATCTTTTTTCTCAAGAGTAATACCCAAATCTTTAATAAATTTTAAATTTTTTTCTACTATATTATTCAAATTTTGCCTCCATGCCACATTAGTTAGATTTTTTATAGATAATTAATTACATAATTATAATATATATCGTAAAAATACATTATATTATTAAGCATTTGTTTCAAAAACGCCATCTTTTTTGAATATTGATATGTCATTATTGCATTTTGCAATGCTACCTAGTATATTAAAATTTCACCTAAAGATAAACCAAATCATCATCACAAATACTTCGTACCAGTTACGATACTGTATGATGAAAAGGTGCTGTTAAAGTCAAAAAGAAAAAAATTATAGTTGTGGACACGTGAACAAAAATAGTGAGAACGTATTTGCATATTTTTATGTAATAAAAATATATGTCGAAGTCTAATTTTTGTATAGTAACTAGGAGAATTTTCGATTAGAAAATGAAAATTTTTTAAGCATTTTCAAGGAAGTGCGACCTTACAAACAAGCAAAACAACGATTTTGCGTTAAGTGAGTAAGGAAAAAGTCAAATGACCTTTCCTCAGTTACGCTTAGTGGCGAGGCTAATCTGTACGATTGAAATTATCTTATTGAAAAACTCCCAAATTAATTTTTTTCTAACCTTTTTCAGCACCTTCGTATGATGATTATCTTTTTTTGTTACTCTATCTAAAGTTGCTGTAATTCCTATACCTAAGTCACGTTTCATCATAGTTGGCATTAGTCTAGGATTTTTTTCTACAAATGATTTCCCTATTACTGCTGTTAATCCACTAAAAATAAATTGGCATCATTAGCGTGTCAAGTTAAGACTAAAAAAAATTTAATAAATTTTAAACACTTTTTTCAAAAGTGCCTTTACCTTATGACAACCAATACAAAGCATTAATCTATTTTATACCCTTATAAAAAACCAATTCTATATTCAAGGTACTTTCCAACTTAGTAATGCTCCTTACCTTTATCATTTGTAGCGATAAAATCAACTTCCTAACTTCCAACTTTACCAATATAAACTTTATATCCACATCTTAACAACTCCAAGCAAACGACATTTTCTAAAATATTTACAAAGTCTGTTTTGTTTGTCCTAAAATAAAATATTTAAGTCCAATATCAATTTGACTTTAGACTTATAATCGCACCATCTTTGGAAATTCAAGACAAAAAAAATTAAAGAAAACTATGCGTACTCACTTTGAAGGTACTGGTAAACTAGAGCCACTAAAACACCAGTTACAAGATTTTTGGAGTAGACATATTGACCACGAAAATAGGTTAGTTTATCATGCAAGTGATTATAGTATTGAGATTTTATCTTATAAATTGCATTAAAATCTGCTTATTATAGAACGTTTAGCACCTTCCCATTCCTTAGCCACTTCATATTCCACATTTTTTCCAAGTGCCTCAAAGTGTTTCTTGCCATAAAGTATTTTTAGTTCTTCTCTATGTCTTAAATCAAATAAAGTTGTACTTCCTTTAGTTTCAATAACAAAATACATTTTATCAACACCATCTTTATTCATATAGACAGCCCAGTCTGGATTGTAGTTACCTAATGGTGTTTTTATCTTGAACTTATCAGGTATTTTAAAGAAAAATTTTACGTCCTCGTCCTTATCAAGTTTTTGTGCAAAAGATTTTTCCACGCCCTCACTATCATAAATAACGTGGTCGTAAATACTATTATTAACTGCTAGTGCATTTTTATTAAGGTAAGCCACAAGCTCTTCGCTATCAAAAACCTCGTGTATTCCGTACTCTTCACCATCGACTTTAATATACTTTATTCCGTCAACAGCAAGACTATTTTTTGCATTTTTAATTACCTCAATGAGTTTTTCTAAAAACAACTGTGGATTATTAATAAACTCATTAATTCTACCACATTCAACTAGAATATCACGCCCCATTGCCTTTGGAATATTACACTCTAGTAGCATTATTTTAAGTATATCAGGAAGTTTTGGCATTTCCATTTCTACTTTTTCAGTTTTAAAACTTCTATCAACTGAACTTATAGAAACAGAACTTTGTTCAATATCAGCAACACGTCTTTCGATAACAACCTTTGGTATTTTTTCCATTTTAGAAATACCTTTTAAAATTTCTTTTTTCAAATCATCGTTATCAATATTGTATCTATAAACTGTTTTTTGACTAATTCTATTCCAAAGTTCTCTAAAATCGCTATTATCATCAAGTAAAATTTCTTTTTTGATTTTTACAT
>JBKECM010000002.1:0-17224 GCA_047974615.1 Lachnospirales bacterium | reverse complement strand
GCAGTGCGACCTTACGAACAAGCAAAACAACGATTTTGCGTTAAGTGAGTAAGGAAAAAATTGAAATTATCTTATTGAAAAACTCCCAAATATTTTTTTCTATCCTTTATCAGCACCCTCGTTATGTTCAGGACATATACGATTTTCTTCATTTATATAAATTTCCTGTAAGGTTACTTTTAGGTTTTTATTTTTGCATTTGACTTTAAAATAATAAATTCCTATGCTGTTAGATAATGAACTTGTAATTTTTTTTTAATTTTTCAAGATTATCTATAGTAATAACTTTAAAATTAGAAGTATCTCTAAAATATGGTAATATTTTGTTGTAATATTCAGTAACTACATTTTCATTTATTTTTTTGAGTTGTTCTAACTGTTCGTCTATTTTATTACCTACATATTTTCTCATAAAAAAATTAATATTCAAGTAAAAATATTTTGTTATTCAATATAATATTAGGCCTATTTACATAATATATCAGCTATTCGTTTACTAGCTAAGCCATCACCGTAAGGGTTACTAGCCTTACTCATTTTGTTGTATTCATCTTCATTTTCAAGTAGCTCTTTAAAGGTTCTATATATCATATCTTCTTCTGTACCAACAAGTTTTAAAGTTCCTGCTGCTATACCTTCTGGTCTTTCTGTAGTATCACGCATAACAAGAACTGGCTTACCTAAGCTCGGTGCTTCTTCTTGTATCCCACCACTATCAGTCAAAATCATATGTGAGCGAGATAAAAAGTTGTGAAAGTCAAGTACTTCAAGAGGTTCAATTATACGTATTCTGTCGCAGTCACCTAAAATGGCATTTGCTGTTTCACGTACAATAGGGTTCATATGTATAGGATAAATAGCTTTAATATCTGGTTTCTCATCAATGATTCGCTTAATAGCTCTAAACATATTTTTCATAGGCTCACCTAGATTTTCACGTCTATGAGCAGTTATCATAATAAGTCGACTATCTTTTGCCCATTCTAAGTGGGTATGTGTATAATCTTCTTTTACTGTAGTTTTTAAAGCATCAATGGCAGTATTACCTGTTACAAAAATACTTTCTTCTTTTTTTCCCTCTTTTAAAAGATTTTCCTTTGACATATCTGTTGGAGCAAAATTATAGTCAGCTACAATACCAACTGCTTGTCTGTTAAACTCCTCAGGGTAAGGAGAATGTATATTATAAGTTCTAAGTCCAGCCTCAACGTGACCTACGGGTATTTGTAAATAAAAACAAGCCAGTGCAGTAACAAAAGTAGTAGAAGTATCACCATGTACAAGAACAACAGAGGGCTTAACCTCTTCAAGTACACTTTTCATTTTTTCTAAAATGTTTATCGTTACATCAAACAAAGTTTGTTTATCTTTCATTATAGAAAGGTCATAGTCTGGCACAACATTAAAAGCGTGTAATACTTGATCAAGCATTTGTCTATGTTGTCCTGTAACACAAACTATAGTTTCTAAAGTTTTTCTAGTTTTAAGTTCTTTAACAAGTGGACACATTTTAATCGCTTCTGGTCTTGTACCAAAAACCACCATTACTTTTTTCATACTACCTCCAAATAAGTTTGATTCATTTATATTATCAGTCTTTATTAAACACAATTTTCTACCTAAGTATAGCACATTTCCAATTTAAAATCAACATAGCAGATACACCTAAAAGTAGCTGGCAACGCCTAAAAACACAGCATTTTAGACCTCATAATGTATGGTTAAGAACTCCTAACAAATTCGATTTGTAGCAATTTTTTTGAAACTGTCGTATTTTGCAAAGTTGCCATATCAAAAAAAGGGACTATAATAAAATTTTATTACAGTCCCCATATTTTTACTTTTCTTCTTCAGGTTCTTCTAAAGATTCAAGTTCAGCTTCAAATTCTTCAATAGCTTCTTCGATTTTTTCAAGCTCAACAAGTTCATCGAACTCATCATCAAAATCTTCATCGTCAAAATCTTCATCATCACAATCACAACAGCAATCATTGCCACAACAGCACTCATCATCTTTTGAAAGTTTAGAGTTGATTTTTTCAGAAACTTTTTCAAGTTCTTTTGATAGGTTATCAAAAGTTTCTTTTAGTTTAGGTGTAACCTTAGTTTTAACATCGTCAAATTTGCCACCTAATTCTTTAGCTAATTTTTCAGCAGACTTTTGAACTTTTTCCACATCAAAATCAATAGATTTTTTAGACTTCATATCGGAAATAGTACCAAGTAGCTCTTTAGTTTCACCTACATTAATAACACCTTTTTCAAGTAATTCAAGGATTTTCATTACTTCTTCATTATTTTTCTCTGCCATATTATTCTTCCTCCTCATAATTTTTTATGATATCGTCAACTTCAACATTTGTTTTAGAAGTTGTATTTTTTTGCTTATTTTCTTCACTTAGTTTTGAGTCAACTTTTTCAGAAAACTTTTTTGAGCTTTCAGCTAGTTTATCAGCAGCCACTTGAGTAGCTTTTAAAACCTCTGGTTGAACTTTTGTAATAAATTCGTTTACTTTATCTCCGATATTTCTTAAACCGTTTTCAAAAGAATTATATATTCCATCAACACTGTTAGTTTTTTTATTTGTACTTGTAGTATTATCTTCTGATTGAAAATTTTCAGTAGTTTCTTCGCCTTCATTTTTTCTAATTTCTTTAATAAGGCTATTAGCTTCATCTGAAGATATTACACCTTTCTCAAGCAACTCTAGTATTTTTAAAACTTCATCTTTCATAGTTAGTATGCTCCTTTTTTTATTTAATAGTATATACGCTTGATATATTAAAAAGTTTAAATTCTATATAAATTTATCATAAAAAGTTTTAACGATTAAAACTAAAAAAACAAAAAGTAACATAGGCTTTATTATTTTATCACCTTTTTTAATAGCAAGCGATGAGCCAGTATAGTTTCCAAGTACAGAAAAAACAAGAGCTGGTATAGCAAGCTTATACATAACAAGACCATTCATAGCAAAGGTTATAACTGCTGCAATATTTGATGAAAAGTTTACAACTTTTGCATTGCCATTACTTTTTACAATATCAAATCCTACAATAGTGTTAAATGCTAGCATAATAAAAGTACCTGTACCCGGACCAAAAAAACCATCGTAACAACCAAGTGAAATACCAATTATAGATGACAATATATATACACGTTTTCTGTTATTTATTAATTCTTCTCGTTCTTCTTTAAATTTTTTTGTTTTGAGTATAAATATGAAAACGATAGGTAAAACAATAAGCATAAAATAACTTAAAAATTTATCATTAAAATGAATAGCAAGTCTAGCACCTATGTTACTACCTATAATAGCAAAAGCACCTGCAACTAAAGCACTTTTCATATCTACTTTTTTTGCTTTAATAAACTTTAAAGTAGCAATAAAAGTACCTCCAGTGCTACCTAATTTATTTGTACCAAGTGCTACCTTAGGAGGTAATCCAACAGCTATATAAGTAGGTAAAGATAAAAGACCTCCACCACCTGCAATACTATCTACAAAGCCTGCAAAAAAAATTATAGGGCAAATGATTAATAGCTGTTCTATATAAGACATAAAATACCTCCAGCGGCTATTTGAAATGAGTAGCATAGTCATAAAAAATAATAGTCATATTGAATAACTACGCTCAAGTTTAATTTATTATAACATAAATAACAAAAAATACAACATTTACATTAAATTTTACAGTATTTTGCAAGATAATACTTAAATTCCTTTACATTAGCACTAAAAAATATTATAATGTATATATATTTTCAATTAATATAAAAATTATAAATTATAAATTTTTAAAAATACTTTGAAACTTTTAGCATATAATACGTATATATAAATATAATAATAAATACGTGTGGAGGAGGTTAAGATGAAATTCACAAAAATAAATGATACAAAATTAAAAATAGAAGTTACAATGGACGATTTACAAGACTATAATATAAAATTTATTGAGCTGGCACAAGGTAATGATAAAATACGAGAGCTAATTCACACTTTAATGATGAAAGCCTTAGACGAAGTTGACTTCACTATAGATGATAAACCTCTTTTAATTGAGGCTGTTCCTCGCTCTAGTCAGTCAATAGATATCTATGTTACAAAGGTTGACGAAAGTGATGAAATGATTGAACATATGGGTCTTTTAGACGAAAAAATCAAAAGGCTTGAACCAGATATTACAAACAAGATAAAAGAAAAAATAAAGCAAAGAAATAAGCAAAAAGAAAACGTGGATATATATGAGACAGGTGTTTTAGTTTATTCGTTTAATGACTTAGACAACGTTTTATCGGCTTGTCGTCAGTTAGAGGATATCTATAAGGGCAAAAGTTCATTGTATAAATATGAAGAGATTTATTACTTATATCTTGATTATACAAGTAACAAAAATATAGAGGGAACAACTTTAAGTTATATTTTAAACGATTTTGGAGATTTTACATCAGAAAGTATAGTTAGCTATGCTTATTTATTAGAGCATGGTACAACTTTATTAAAGGCTAATGTTATTAAAAAACTTGCATCTATAGTTGACTAAATTTTGAGGTGATTATATGTACAAAAAGATTTCTTTAGCACTATTACTGTCTATTTTTATAGTTACACCTGTTTTTGCCTACTCTAATAATAATTCTATATATACTGAAAACCTAATTGCAAAAGAAGTTTATGTAGGTGGGGAAGGCGACTATGAAATAAATAGTAGTTCGAATTTTTTTCAAAGTTTAAATACATCTACTTTAGTGCAAGACAAAAATAATAGTGACAATTATGTGAATTTAAGAAATGCTACAGAACTTTTTGGCTATAAGATTGAATGGAACCAAAAAAAAATGACTGCTACAGTCGTAAAAAAAGATGAGAATTATACTGTAAAGATTGGAAACTCTGGAATAACAATTAATGATGAAAAAACAGGCACTAGCCAAAAGGCTGTATTAATTAATTCATCAACTTACATACCTATGGAAATGTACGATATAATATTTAAAGATGAATTAAAAATGCTTACAAATAAAAGCTTTTACAAAATTTCTTTTGAAATATTAGGTAAACTTGAAAAATTTTATGCTAATCAGCTTAAATCAAATAAAGAATATAAAGATGCTTTTATTAGTACGGGTGGGGATATAGCTGACTACATAAATCCTGTATATTCTATTGGCTACGAGGTTATAAATTCTTCAGATATTTTAAGTGTGAAAGTATATCATTTACAAGCTCTTGCTTCATCTTTTACAGAAGAAATATATTTAAACTACAATAATAAAACCTATGCACCTATAACTTTAACAGATGTCTTAGGTAAAAATTATGAAGATGCTTTAAGAGAAGATATTCTTACTATGATGAAGGAAAGAGAAGCTCAATCACCGGATTTATATTCTTATTGGTATGATGATTTTGAAAAGGCAAAACTGGATAATAGTCGTCCTTTTTACTTTAACAAAGAAGGTAATCTAGTAATTGTTTTTAATAAATATGAAATTTGTGCCGGAGTTTATGGTAAGCAAGAATTTGTAATAACAAATAATGAAAAGGCAAATACCTTTAAAAATAACTTATCTAAAAACTATTATAGTGAAAGATATAATTCTTTTAAAAACTACTTAGATTTATTTGATTTTAAAAATATGTATAACCTTCTTGGTTATACAAATACAGAAGTATTAAATCTTTTCTCATCT
This sequence comes from Lachnospirales bacterium, assembly GCA_047974615.1. Lineage (GTDB taxonomy): Bacteria > Bacillota > Clostridia > Lachnospirales > CAMZNU01 > JBKEBX01. The sequence goes on along the minus strand of JBKECM010000002.1, from coordinate 11,526 downwards.
CCAGAATTTATTTTTGTAAAGGATACAAAATCAAGTGAAGATAGAGAATTTGTGTATATATATAAAGCCTCAAATGAAGATTCAATAGGCATTTATATAAATTTTACAAACAACAAAGTTTCATCTTATAAAATAGATGAGTTTAATGGTGTATATACTTTTGAATAAAAAAATAAATGAGGCTGTAAAGAAATAGGCATTTTCTGTGTCAGTTACATAAAATCAAACTTTTTGTGTATTTCTGTCTACACAGCAAAGTTTGATTTTACGCACTTCCTTGAAAAATCTCAATTTCTTTAAAACTCAAAAGGGACTGAAAGAAACATCGCTAAGCGAGTTTCTTTACAGCCCCTTTTTTAAATTTGCAACGTTGCCATTTATTTACTGTTTTCGTCTATAAATGCTTTTATTTCATCTTGTTCTCTACCGATAGCACTTTCAACAACTAAAGAACCATCAATGATAGCAGCTTTTGCTTCAGCAAGAATCTCTTTACCTTCAGCAGACATAAGTTTTTCATATTGTTCGCCTTCAACTATACCAACAGCCTCATCAGCTAAACCTAATATTTCAAATTCTCCAAAGTTTAAAGTACCTTCTTCTAAATATTGTCCTATTGTGTTATATACGGCATTACCTACTTCTTTAACTACAGAAGTTGCAAAACGCTCTTGTATTTCTGTATCACCTTCATACATTTGAGATTGGTCACTATCAACACCGATAACATATTTTGAAACTGTAGCAGCAGCATCATGTACACCATTACCAGAACCACCAGCACAAGCAAAAATAACGTCAACGTTTGCTTCATCGTATTGAGTTACAGCTTGAGTTTTTGCAGTATCAGGGTCATTCCATGCACCTACATAGTTATATACAAGCTCAACATCTGGGTTATAGTATTTAGCACCTTGAATGTAACCCCATAAAAACTCTTGTATTACAACAGACTCGTCCATACCACCTATAAAACCGATTGTATCACTTGGCTCCATATCTTCAGCACCATTTGCAGCTAAATCAGCAGCAACGATACCACCTAAAAATGCAGCTTGGCTAGTTGCAAAGTCGATACCATAAGCATTATTATTTACACATTGATCTACAACGTTTTCACTTATAATTGTAAAAGCAATATCAGGATATTCATTTGCAACTTCTACTAAGTTATCTTTAAAGTCAGAAGCAGTTATGATTAAATCTGCACCTGCATCAGCAGCTTCATATAAAGCTTGTAAGTTAGCTTGAATATCAATAGTAGTTTCGATAACGTGAACGTCTGCTTGATCTGCATAGTCTGTTACAGCCTTATCAGCACCAGCTGCCATACTATCCCAGTATGATAAGTCACCTCTATCTCTTATGAAAACATAAACTTGCTCTTTTTCTCCATCTCCACTTGTAGTACCTTCAGTAGCTGTAGTTTCTGTGCTTTCAGAACTACAACTTGCTAAAGCACCTGCTAAAATAGTTAAAGATGTTAGTGTTGCTACATTTCGGATAAATTTTTTCATAGTTGTTAATTCTCCTTTTTATTTTTTAAGTTCTTCTTTGCACATTTCATATAATTTTACTCTGTATGAGTCATCGTATTCACTCCATACAGGTGATACTTTACTAGCTTCATCTAAGAAATAGAAAACATCTCTACCTCGTTCTCTACCTTTAATTGTATGCATATCAATAGCATAATCTGGTATAGTAGGTACAAAACCACCTTCAAATTCTTTCATTATGATATTTTTAATATGGTCTGTTGAACGTTCTTTTTGGCACTTACACATATAACGTATTGCGTGCATAAAAAATATCGGTCTATCTCCGTCCATATAAGGAAATTCTTTATGTAAGTCAAATAGATTTTTTACTAATAAAGGCGCATTTGGTTCTCCAAAACCTATATCTTCAACAGCAATAACTAAAAGACGATTCCACATTTTTTCTTCGTGAAAAGTAGATGTGATATAAAGCTCATATGCAAAACGTAGAGCTTGTTCTTCTTCACCTCGTCTAATACATTTTTGCATTGCTGAAATTACTAAGTCTGCTTCTAAGCCGTTTTTTGTTCTTGTGTTTGACCATGGGTCATAGTACACTTGTGACATATTGATTCCTCCTTAAATTTATTGTGAAGCCTGATTTAGGCTAACAACCTTTTCTCGTCTTTGCACCATAACTTTTTTAATAAACTGCATTATAACAAGTACAGCTATTATAAAAAGATATGGAAATGCTTCGATTAACTTTAAATCTATTTTACTATATAACTGTAAGTATACAGTTATTGTATCGGAAAAGCCGTATAATAAAGAGCTTAAACAACCTATTATTGGATTGCCTTGACTCATAGCGTCCATAGCTAAGGACATATAGCCACGTCCTGCAACCATACCAGTTGTAAAAGACTTTAATGCTCCCATTGATAAATACATACCCCCAAAAGATGAGGCGATACCACAAATACCAAGAGCAATAAATTGATGTGTTAAAACATTTATACCTGCTGACTTTGCTGCTTCGGGATTTTCCCCTACAGCACGTATATTTATCCCAAGCTTAGTTTTATATAACATTATTGCAACAATAGCAACTAAAGCCCATGATATATAGGTTACAAGATTTTGTCCTGATATTATTTCTCCGAGAATAGGTATATCTTTTAAAATAGGTATATCAACTTTCGGGAAAGTTAAACTTTTAAGTGCACTTGAGTTTGCTTTACTGCCTGTAAGTAAAACCAAAATGAAAACAGTACCACCACTTGCGATTAAGTTTATAGCCACTCCACAAGCGTTCATAGCACCTTTCATTATTAGTGAAAAGTAGCCAAAAATAAATGAAATACCAATACCCATTAATATCGTTAAAATACATGATAACCATAGATTTTGTGTGTAAGCACTAATAACAACACCAGTTAAAGCACAAATAAGCATAGTACCTTCAATAGCTAAGTTAAATATACCTGACTTTGTCATCATATTAGCTGAAAGGGTTGCAAGCATAACAGGTGTAGTACTTGCTAAAACCGTTTTCCAAAAAGTAGGTGATGTGAAAAATTCTATCATACAAGCACACTCCCTTCTTCTGCTTCAGAACGAGCAAGTGATACCTTTTGATCATGTTTTTTCTTTAAGAAATATAAAAACTTTTGTGATGCAACTAAAAGTATAATTATACCTTGTAAAAATGTAACTATTTCTGGATCAAGGTCTGTGGCTCTTGACATTATTTCAGCTCCAACTCTCATATATGCTATGAAAAAAGCAGTGATTGGAATAAAAATCGGATTACCATTAGCAAGCATATATACAAGTAAACCGTCCCAAACATAAGCTGTTGGTGACTGCCATTGAAAACGTTTATATACGCCTACGATTTCTATAGCACCACCCATACCAGCAATAGCACCACCTATAAACTGTGCTAAAAGTATTATTGTACCTGTTTTAAGACCTGAAGTTTTAGCAAAGTTTGGATTACTTCCTATAAGTTTAACCTTATAACCAAAGGAAGTTTTATTCATAAGAAAAACTACAAAGGCTACAACAAGTATAAGGATAATAAAACCGTAATGTAAAGTAGTACCAGGAATGAGAGTTCCAAGTCTAGCATCATCTGGGAATAACTGACTTCCCCAACTTCCACTGTTATCTAAAAAATATGTACTTATAATCGATAAGCCGAAAAAGTAAAATATAGAGTTTGACATTATCGCAAGTACAACAGGGTCGACCTTAGTATACTTATTTATAATAACAGGTAACATAGAAATAATTCCACCTACAATAGCTGCTGTAAAAATAAGTACAACTTGATGTATAATATTAGGCATAGGTACAGCTATAGCTATAGCTGTTGCAACAACGGCACCCATATAAAAAGATGCGTCGGTACTTATATTAAAAATACCACTTTTTAAACAAAGGGTAAGAGCAAGACCTGTAAAAACTAGGGGTATAGCTCTTACTATAACATTAAAGAAACTTCTTTTAGTTTCTAAAGGGCCAAGTAAAAGTTTGCTTATAGCAAGGGTAGGTGTTTCGCTAACAAAAAATATTATAACAAAAACAATTAACATAGACAAAATTAAGGCTACAAGAATACGAATAGTACTAAAATAGTCCATAATATCGAATGGTTTTTTACTTTGAACATTATTTTCCATAGTTAAGCTACTACCTCCTGTTCTTTTATACCAAGCATATATAGACCAAGTTCTTGCTCGGTAACTCTATTTTTATTATCTAAGTTTGCAACAATTTTTCCTTTATGTATTACAATAATTCTATCGCATAATGAAATCAGCTCGTTTAAATCTGCTGATGAGAGCAAAACTCCTTTATTGTTACTTCTTAGCTCAAGTATTTTAGAATGTATAAAAGATATCGCTCCAACATCAACTCCACGAGTTGGCTGGTTTAAAACTAAAAGGTCGCTTTCAGCCATAAATTCTCTTGCAACAATAACTTTTTGTATATTTCCACCTGATAGGCTACCTATTTTTTGATTTTCATTTTTCGTTTTAACTAAAAAGTTTTTAATTTGCTGATTAGAATGTTCTTTGATTTTTCCACCTTGTAAAACTCCATACTTATTTGCAAAGGTGTCAACATTCGAAACTATGAGGTTTTCTTGAACGGTCATATCTTTTGCACAACCATCAATCATTCTATCTTCAGGTACGTGGGACATACCAAGTTTACGTATATTTGCAACAGATGAATTTGTAATATCAATACCTTTTAGATATACATTACCATATAAAGCTTTTAGGTTGCCTGTTACAATAGATATAAGCTCGCTTTGTCCGTTACCTTCAACGCCTGCTATACCTAAAATCTCTCCTTTTCTCACTTCAAAGTTTACTCCAGAAAGCTTAGGTATCTTAAACTTATCAACATATTTTAAGTTATCAACTTTAAGAACAGTGTCTCCAAGTTTTGTTTCTTCTTTTTTATATTCAAAGGATATTTCACGTCCAACCATAAGGTTTGATATATCTTGCTCTGTTACATCTTTAGTCTCATAAGTACCCTTAGTAACACCACCCTTTAAAACAGTTATTTTGTCGCATATACGTTTAACTTCATTAAGTTTATGAGAAATAAAAATAATTGTCATTCCCATATTTTTTAGGTCTATTAAACGTTCAAATAGTTCCTCTGTTTCTTGTGGTGTTAAAACAGCAGTAGGTTCATCTAAAATGATTAGCTCTGCTTTTTGATATAAAATTTTTAATATTTCAAGCTTTTGCTTCATACCTACACTCATATCACGTACACGTTTTGAAGCATCAATATTAAAATTATATTTTTCAGCTAGTTCACAAGTAGTTTTTATATCTCTTTTTTTATTACTAAAAAAACTGGCACTTTTTAAACCTAGCATCATATTTTCAGCACCGCTTAAAGAGTCAATCAACATAAAGTGTTGATGTACCATACCGATACCATGAGAAATTGCATCTTTACTTGAGTGAAGCTTTAGTTCTTCACCTTTTAGATAAATAGTACCTGAAGTAATGCTTTCAGTTCCATATAGCATCTTCATAAGTGTACTTTTTCCTGCACCATTTTCTCCCACCAAAGCGTGAATTTCGCCTTTATCAACTACAAAATTCACATTATGATTGGCTAGTATACCCCCTTCATAAATTTTTGTTACATTTTTAACTTCAAGTAAATGTTCCATCACTAGTCCTTTCTAAATAACAGGCAATGCCTTATTTAAGGTTTATTTTGTAATGTATATCACTAAAATATTTTAGAAAGCAATTTAAACTTCCTAAATATGAAATTGTTTTGTAACAAGTCAAAAGACTTTTTATATACAATTTTTGTATTTTTTTAAAAAACTATGTAATAATTATATTACGTGCACCATTTTCATAAGCTAAAGAGTAAAGCTCTTTCATATAGTCATCGCTTGGCATAGTAAAATTTTTTAATTCTTCAATGTTATGCTTTTGACATTTAATAAGTTTGTATCTAACATTTGGATATTTTCTTAATATTTTGCCAACTTCAATAACAGTTTTTTTGTTATCTAAGTATTCAGGCAAAATAACAGTACGCACTTCATAAAGTTTATTTATGCTAGCTAAGTATTCAAAATTTTCAAATACAATATCTTTAGATATACCGGTAAGTGAAATATGTTCTTCCTTATCATATGCTTTAATGTCAAGCATAGCCATATCCATTTCTTTAGTAAGTTCTTTCATTTTTGAAAAATCATTTTGGCCATTTGTATCTACAAAAGAGGTTTTTCCAAAGGTTTTAGCTTTTTTAAAAAGTTGCGTAATAAACTTTTCTTGTAAAGTACATTCGCCACCTGATACTGTAATACCATTTATATAGGGTAGGGCACTATCAATATGGTTAAAAACTTCATCTACAGTCATAAAACTTATTTTTGGAGTGCTTTTATTTTCACAAACCCTTATACATAAGTCGCAGTTACAACATTTATCTTTCTCCCAAAAAACTTTGTCATCTATAATATTTAAGGCTTTTGTTTGACATACCTTCACACATTTTTTACAATGGTTACAATGGTTTTTAGTTTCTGGATTATGACAATATATACAGTTAAATCCACAGCCTTGAAAAAAAATTGCACTACGGTTTCCCGGGCCATCTACACAACTAAAAGGTATTATTTTATTAATTGCACCAAGGTATTTATCCATATTATGACGACACATTTCTTTCTTTTCTATCAAATATCTTTAAGCCTTTACTTGCACCACTACCTAAAAACGTTGAATTTCCAAGTGTTGCATTTCCATTATCATATTCTAAAATATCTGATCTCTTTACAAGATATCCTGTTATTCTAACAACATCAGAATTACTTGAATAAAATGAAAAATATCTCATATCATTTTTAAAAGAACCTTTTATAATATCAAGTATTGCTGTTGGATTTTTTATATTTGTTTGTTCAAAAGGAAATAATTCTCCTATACCTGCTGAAAAGTATTTTTGCGTTTTAGCAGTAAAAGATAAATGCAAAGGTAATTCTGGTTCTTCACCTACAGGTATTCTTGTATTAGGGGTAACACCTACATCGGAAGAAATACCTACTTGTCCATGAAGTGCGAATTTACTATACTTAGGCTTGTATCTTGTTACGATATTATGTAAAATATCAAGTACTTTAAGTGCGAATTCTTCTGCTTCTTTGCCATGTCCATATCGTTCTTCTTTAGCTGTAAGCTTTAATACAGTATTCACACATTCAGCTAGACCAACTATACCAAACATTCCTACAAATTTACTTTCATCAATTAAACCTTCTTTTGTTAAAAAAGTATTTTCAAAAAATTTGCAGTCTTCTATGATATACGTGTGTCTTTTATCCATTTGTTCACACTGTGCAAGGATACCTTTTGGTAAAAGTTCATTTATAAAGTGTTCAACGTTTGTAGCTTCATCGCCGAGTTTTTTTAAGTTTAATCTACCGAGAGTTAAACCTCCTCCACCTATCATTAAAGCGTTATAACAACTAACTATAGCATAATTTTTGCCCCAGTCTTGGCTATACATTTTATCGTTAACAAAACTTGGTTTTGCAGTTACTAAGCCTGTTTTTATAGCAAGTTCAGCAAACTCATCACTTGTGTTTTCGTTATATATAAAAGATAAATTAGGTACTGGTCTTTCCATCTCTTGGGATAATTCTAATATTATTCTGCCTGCTTTTGTGTCAAAAGGGCCAATATTTGCGTGACAAAAAGAATCACTTATTGTACGATCTATATTTTGTAAAAAAAGTTTAATCGCTTTTTTAGCTTCTTTTTCGTCTTTAACAAAAGGTTCAAATAATCTATCAAGATGACCGATGTAAACAGGACCTGCTATTACAGAAGGAACATGTCTATATAAAATCAAAAGACTATTTGTAGCTTCCCAGATATCTTTTGGTGGCTCAATCATCAAAAATTTACTACCTGTTTTCATAAACTTATCATAATCTGGTAATACATATCTTGGTCTATAAGGTGTATTTCCTTCTCCCATATCAAAAATAATTTCTTTATCAAGAAAACACTTTGCATCATCGGATAGAGAAACTTGTGGTATAACATTTTCAGCAATTTGAGCTAAAGTTGTTAGTCTTTGTGGGTATGTCAGTCTTTTATCTAAAAGAACCTCTTTAATTGTATCTTCAATCTTTTGTGACATAAGTTTTCACCTCTCAATATTATATTGCCTATTAAATTTTCGTGGATTTTTCACTACCTTTTATATTCATATGTGTTTCTAATAAAATTTTTTTCTTTACTGTACTTATTTCTTTATTTTTAATATTTTCGTTTAAAATCTCGAAAGCTATTTTGCCTATTTCTTTAGTAGGGCGTTCTATTGATGTAATTTCTACACCTAGGAGCTTAAGTAAGGCTATGTCATCAAAGGCTAAAACACCAATATCTTTTCCTGGCTCTAATTTAAATTCGCTTAAATATCTCATAGTACCTAAAGTAGCAGAACTACAAGCTATTATAACTGCCGTTGGAGGAGTTTCTAAAGAATAAAATTTTTCAAAGGCTTTATAACCACTCTTTTCGTCAAAAGCTCCATTATAAACAAAGTCTTTGTTTAAGGGTAAACCATTATCTTTAAGGGCTTCTTTGTATCCTTCATATCTTGTTCCACCTTTTTTGACGACTTCTGGACAAGTTACAATAGCTATTTTAGAATGTCCTTCATTTATTAAAAACTTTACACCTTCATAAATAACTTTTTTGTTATCTATAAGAACAATATCAAATTCAGTTTTATGTAATTCTCTATCAATTAATACAACGGGTATGTTTGATTTTTCTGCTAAAACAAGTGTCTGTTCAGTTTCTAAAGTAGGCTCAATAACTGGTAAAATGATTATACCTGCAACTCTATGTTCTATGGCTTGTAATATTGCATTTTTTTCTTTTATACTATCTTCAAAGGTATTGAAAAAAAGAACACTAAAGCCTTCATTTGAAGCCAAAGTCAAAATAACGTCTAGTATCTCTGTAAAAAAAGCCATTACTTTATTTGACATAATAACGGCTATAATAAGAGATGAATTTTTAGATAAACCTCTTGCCATAGCATTTGGTGAATATGATGTTTCTTTAATAATGTCTTCTATCTTTTTTCTTGTTTCTTTTTTTACATATCCATTATTGTTAATTACACGTGATACTGTAGCTATTGAAACATTGGATAGTTTTGCGATATCATTTATTGTCATTTTTGCCTTTCTCTATGATTACTCATAAGCATCTTTATATAGACTTACAAAAAATATTTTCTGTAAGCGTTTACATACATATTATAACATATTTTTTCCTTTTTTCAATAAAAATTTCAAATTTTTACTAAAAAAAGTATAAAAAAGTCTATAAAATATTATGACTTTTCTATACTTTTGTTGTGTTCAAATATTGTAACGATTACACATATACATATTAATTTGTATTTTTCATTATCTTTTTCAATACCTTTTTTGAGCCTCTTTCGATATCGTGCTCTAATTTTCTTTCTTTATATTCTGTAAACAAAGTATTAAGGTCGTATCCTTGAGGGTATAAATCTTCAGCTTTACCTTGCAATTCTATTCGCTTGTAGAATACTTTTTTAAATTTCTTTTTAAAGTAAATAGTAACATTATTTTCTTTGTCAAGAGGTTCATAAACTATACCTATTTCATTTTCATCTAAAAGAATAACTCTATCTCCTTTAGAAAAAATCTTTTTAATTTCTACATCATCATTAACTATTTCTTTATTTTTTACTACTTTATTATCCCAAAGTTTTTTTGTTTCATATTCTTTATTTGAAATATAATTAAAAGCTTTTTCTCTTACTTCCTTTGGTATACCCATTTTTTCAGCTATATAGAAGGCATTACTATTACCGGATTTTCCAATTTTAAGTTTAAATAAAGGTTCTAATATATCTATTTTATATTCCATAGCAGCATTTTCAAAATCTTGATGTTTTTCAGAAAAAGTTTTTATTTCTCCATAATGAGAAGTTACAAGAATAATAGCACCTTTTTTATACAAATGTTCAAGTATAGCTATACCTAAAGAAGCACCTTCCTTAGGTTCTGTACCACTTCCTATTTCATCTAGTAAAACCAAAGTATCTTTATTGCTTTTTTTTATTATGTTTGATAAATTATTCATATGGGAAGAAAAAGTACTAAGGGAGTTTTCTATACTTTGATTATCCCCTATATCTACAAATATATTTTTAAATATACTTATATTTGTACCTATCTTTGCTTCAATATGAAATCCTGACATTGCCATCATCGTTAGAAGACCAACTGTTTTTAATACTACAGTTTTGCCTCCTGCATTTGGTCCTGTTATGAGTAAGCCTCTATAGTCATTGCCTATAGCAAAATTTAGTGGTACGAAATTTTCTATTAATGGGTGTACTCCATCTATTATATTTATGTAGCCATCTTCATTTATTTTAGGACTGATACCCTTATGACTTACACTATATTTACCTTTTGCATAAATCATATCATATTTACCTATAATATCAACATTCATCTGTAGTTCAAATATACGTAAATAAACTATATTTGTTAACATAGATAATATTTTATATATTTCTACTTCTTCTTCGACTTTTAATATTTCAAGCTCTAAAGTATATTTTTTAATAGCATTTGGTTCAATAAAAGCTGTACTACCTGTTGCAGATTGGTCTACTAAAGAACCATCTACTTGGTTTTTATATTGACTTTTTACTGGAACACAATATTTACCATTTCTTTGTACTATAATATTTTCTTGTAAATATTCACGCACAACACTATTTTTTAAAATTTTTTCTAGCTTTTCTTTTATTTTACCTTCACAAACTTCTTTATGGCGACGTATTGTTTTAAGTTCTTTTGTGGCTTCTGACTGAATAGCATTGTTTCTTATGGCTGTATTTATTTCCTCTTCGATTTCAGGCATTTCTGTAATATTTAAAGAATAAGCACTTAAATTTTTTGCATAATCTTCTTTATTTATGAAAAATTTTTTTATACTTTTGCAACCACGTAAAAAATCTGTGATTTGAACTAATTCACTTATTTCCAAAGTATATTCTTTCTCTATTTTTTCAATAATATGAGATATATCAGATATTCCTTTTAAAGGTATATTATAACCAATATCAAGTAAAGCTTTAGCTTCTGAGGTTTCTTCTTGCCAATGGTTTATGGTTTTAAGGTTCGCAGTTGGTTGTATTTTGTCTATAAGACTTTTACCTAAACCACTCACGCAGAAGCTTTTTATTATTTCCTTTACTTTATTATAGTTTAATGTTTCAATAGTTGTAATATTCATTTTTTACTTCTCCTAAGGTGACATCTAAAAAAAGTTTAATTATGGTTGGCAAGAGGGTGCTGAAAAAGTCCAAAAAGAAAAAAATATTACTAATGATAATGGCACGAAAATAGTGAGATGCTATATGCAAGATGATTTGCAAAGCAAATCATCAAGTCGAGCGTAATTTTTGT
>JBKECM010000190.1:0-6190 GCA_047974615.1 Lachnospirales bacterium | reverse complement strand
AATAGTTCAAGAAAGCTTCGACAACGCATAACAGCGTGTTTCTGCTAGGAGAAGCTGACGCAGAAATTTTGAAAATTTATAGAAAATTAAAAATAATGGGGTTTTTAGAGGTTGCCTTAAGACATAAAAATACTGCAAAGAAGTAGTATTTTTAGAACTAGTTCTTTACAGTATTATCAAATGCTATTGAAATGATAAATAAATATAGTTAAAATAAAATTTATTTATCGTCAGCTGCAACTACGCCCGGAAGTTCTTTACCTTCTAAAAACTCTAAAGAGGCTCCACCACCAGTTGATATGTGGCTCATTTTATCACCATATCCTAAGATGTTAACTGCTGCTGCTGAGTCACCACCACCGATTATTGTTGTTGCATCAATGCTTGCTAAAGATTTTGCAACTGCATTTGTGCCTTTTGCAAAGTTAGGGAATTCAAATACGCCCATAGGTCCATTCCAAACTACTGTTTTTGCGTCTTTTAGTGCATTTGAAAATAACTCTTGAGTTTTTTCGCCAATGTCAAGACCCATCATATCTGCAGGAATTTTGTCAGCGTCAACAGTTTTATGAGCAACGTCACGACCAAACTCACTTGCTACTACTGTATCTACAGGTATTAAGAAATTTACACCTTTTTCTTCTGCTTGCTTAATCATTTCTTTTGCGTAGTCAACTTTATCGGCTTCAAGTAAACTTGTACCAACTTCATAGCCTTTTGCTTTCATAAAAGTATAAGCCATACCACCACCAATAATAAGTGTGTCTACTTTATTTAATAAGTTTTCTATAACTGCTATTTTGTCAGAAACTTTTGCACCACCTAAGATAGCTACAAAAGGTCTTGTTGGGTTGTTTACTGCATTACCTAAAAATTCGATTTCTTTTTGCATTAAATAGCCTACTGCGTTATCTTTTACAAACTTTGTAACTCCAACTGTAGAACAATGTGCACGATGAGATGAACCAAATGCATCATTTACATATATATCACAAAGTGAAGCTAATTCCTTTGAAAAAGATTCTTCGTTTTTAGTTTCTTCTGCTCTAAATCTTGTGTTTTGTAATAATACTACTTCACCTTCATTTAAGTTTGCAACTGCTGTTTTTGCATTGTCGCCTACTACTGTATCGTCATTTGCAAAAATAACAGTTTTACCAAGTTTTTCGCTTAAGCTTTTTGCAACTAGTTCAAGTGAATATTTTGCATCTGCTACCCCTTTTGGTTTACCCATATGTGAACAAAGTATAACTTTCGCACCATCTTTAATAAGTTTATTAATCGTAGGTAAAGCAGATACTATTCTGTTTTCGTCTGTTATTACACCTTCTTGTACTGGAACGTTAAAGTCACAACGTACTAATACTTTTTTACCTTTTACATTTAAGTCATCTACAGATTTTTTATTTAACATAGAAATCTCCTTTCAAATCTAAAAGCATATTAGCTTTTACTTGATATAATTATATCAAAATATGGATAAATAATCAAATATAAATAAGTAGAAAATTTAAAATATTTACAGAGTAATTTAAGTATGTTATACTAAAATCATAGTATAAAGTAGTTAAGTATATATACATTAAATAAATTTTGTTTTTTAGTAAATAATAAGTTATATGAAACTTTTAATTTTTAGTTGCGTATATTAACTAAGACACATACAAAAGGATTACATAATAGGGAGGCGTTTATTATGAAAAGATTAATTATAGGAACATTTACAGTTACAATGGTTTTAAGTACAGTTGTTTATGGTAAAGAAACAGACACAATGGAAATTATGCCTGTTAACACTAATATCGAAGAAAGTGACGTTATAGAAACTACTATTAGTGTAACAGAAAGTGTAAGTCCTGCTATCGGTATTTTACCTATCGAAACTGTAGAAACAAATAATGTGGTTTTATCTTACAAACCTGTTGCACCAAATGAAAATGTTGTAATTACTAGTATTGATGGTGAAGGAAACTTTGACTCTTGCTTAAATTTATGGGAAGTTTCTTACGTAGGTAGCGAAGATAAATCGGCTGTTATTGGATATATTGAAGAATATAGCAGTGCTTCTATAGATACTTTAGAGATAAATACAGATCTTTATGAAGTTTTTGAAACAGAAAATTATGTATATATAGCTAGCGTTAACTCTAGTAAAGTTTTATATTACCCAGAAAATACAGTTGATGCTTTAACTTTTTCTTCTTATCAAGAAGATTTAATTAATTTTTTACAGCCATATCAGCTATCGACTGATGTTGCTATACAAGGGATAAATTCTAATTTCACTTTATCTTTACCAGATGAATTTGACTTAAATGCATACAACGTAGACACATATAATGATAATTATATCGATGCTATATCTTTTATGTATCAACCTATGAACAGAATGGATATGCCTCAAGAAGTATTTAAAATTGTTGTTAGTGATGAAGAATTAGGCGAGGAGTTTGTAAAAGTTTTAGATGCTAAAGATGATATATATATATTCAAATAACATATGATAGAGATTTTGCAACGGAAATGGACAATACAAATTATGACGAATATATAACATTTTTAACTGAAAATGAATATGCTAATATCGTTAATAATTTACAAATACCACAAATTGAAGATGTGAACACTATTAAAGAAGAAAATCTTGTAGTTGACGGTGTTATTACCGATATAGAATATATAAATGTTGCTGATGGTCGTGTTGTTGTTCCACTTCGTGACACTTTTGAATATTTAGGCTACGATGTTGTATGGAATAATGATACAAGAAGCGTAGATTTAACAAATGGTGCTATATTCACTTCTGTTACACTTGGTGTTGATAACTATGCATATGGTAAAATGGCTCCTGTTAATCTTGGGCTTGCACCTATGCTTATTGATGAAGTAACTTATGTACCTGTTGAGATATTTACTCAAGTTTTCCCTTATGAATATCAATATGCAAGTAACGGTTACTTATCTCTTGTAACTGAGTAATATTTAATAAATTAATGAAGTATTAGAACTTCTTTATATAAAGAAAACGAAAAAATTATTCTATAGTTTTTTCGTTTTCTTTTGTAGTAAATTTCTTAAATATATGATAATATTAAAACAATAAAAAAAGCTTTGGAGATGTTATGAATTATAGATTAGATAAAAAAAGTGGAAATAAACTCTCAATTTTAGGATTTGGTTGTATGCGTTTTCCTAGAAAACTTGGTCAAATAGATTTTGAAAAATCTGAAAAACTTATTTTAGATGCCATTGAAAAAGGCGTTAATTATTTTGATACTGCTTATATCTATATGGGTAGTGAAGAAGTTTTAGGCAAGATTATAGAAAAAAATAATGTGCGAAGTAAAATTTTTATTGCTACAAAATTACCTTTTTCAAAATGTCATAAAGAAGAAGATATTGAAAGATTATTTAATGAGCAACTTGATAATCTTAAAACTGACTATATAGATTATTATTTAATACATAACCTATGTGACTTAAACCAATGGCAAAAATTGTGTGATATAGGTATAGAAAAATGGATTGAAGATAAAAAAAGAGAAGGTAAGATTAAAAATATCGGTTTTTCTTTTCATGGCACTAAGGAAACTTTTCCTAAGCTTATAGATAAACTTGATTGGGACTTTTGTCAAATACAATATAACTATCTTAATACAAACTATCAAGCAGGTACTGCAGGTCTTAAATATGCTCATAGTAAGGGTCTTTCTGTTATAATTATGGAGCCTCTTCTAGGCGGAAAACTTGCTACATCTATACCTAAAGATGTGGAAAAAATATTTAAAGATATGGATAAAAAAAGAAGCTCTGCAAGTTTTGCTTTAAGTTGGCTTTGGAACCAAAAAGAAGTTACTGTTGTACTATCTGGTATGAATGAAGAAAGTCAACTTGTTGACAATATTAATACTGCTAATATGTCTTATGAAGATTTGTTTGATGAAAAGGATAAAAAGGCTTTTGATGATGTTGTTAATATATTTAATAGCTTATATAAAGTTAACTGTACAGGCTGTAACTACTGTATGCCATGTCCACATAACGTAAATATACCTGCTTGTTTTTCTGGATATAATATGTCCTATGTTATGGGACGTTTTTCAGGTTTTCAGCAATATATTTTAAGTACAAAAATGACTAGTAAAGAAGGTAATTTGCTCGCTAGTAACTGCAAAAACTGTGGTGCTTGTGTGAAAAAATGTCCCCAAAATATTCCTATTCCTCAAAAGCTTGAAGAGGTAAGTAAACGTATGGAACCGTCTTTTCTTATGTTTTTCATAAATATATTTAACAAAATAAGAAAATCATAATAGAAAAAATAAAAATACTAGTGGTGGTTTTAAGCACTTTGAACCTTGACTTTTAAAATAAAAACTAGTATAATTTTATGTAATGTATTTTATTAAATCCGATTTTTTTACATAAAAGTACATAGGAGGAAGATATGAACAGAAAGTATATTTTTGTCACAGGTGGTGTAGTTTCAGGGCTTGGAAAGGGTATTACTGCTGCATCTTTAGGTAGACTTCTTAAGGCTCGTGGCTACAAAGTTACTATACAAAAATTTGACCCATATATTAATATTGATCCGGGTACTATGTCACCACTTCAACATGGTGAAGTTTTCGTTACTAGAGATGGTGCAGAAACAGATCTTGACCTTGGACACTATGAACGTTTTGTTGATGAGGAGTTAACTTATAATTCTTCTATTACTACGGGTAAAATATATTCATCAGTTCTTATGAAGGAACGTCGTGGTGATTATTTAGGCGCTACTGTTCAAGTTATACCTCATATTACAAACGAAATAAAAGAACGTGTATATGCGACTGAATCTGAAATCGTTATTACCGAAGTTGGTGGTACTGTTGGAGATATAGAAAGTTTACCTTTTTTAGAGGCTATTCGTCAAGTTAAATATGATGTAGGTAAGTCTAACGTTTTATATATTCATGTTACACTTGTCCCTTATCTTACTATGAGTGGAGAAATTAAAACTAAGCCCACACAACATTCTGTTAAAGAGTTACGTGAAATCGGTATACAACCAGATATTTTAGTTTGTCGTACTGAAGTTGAAATGACACAAGAAACTATTAAAAAAATGGCTTTATTCTGCAATGTAGAGCCAGAAGCTGTAATTCAAAACCTAAATGCTGAAACACTTTATGAAGTTCCACTTCTTTTAGAAGATCAACATTTAGCTACTGAAGTTATTAAGGCACTTAAGCTTGAGGATAAGACTCCTGACTTGAAGGAATGGAGAGAACTCGTAGCAAGACAAAAAAGACTTGAAAAGTCTGTTACCATTGCTTTAGTAGGTAAATATGTAGATTTAAGAGATGCTTATTTATCGGTTGTAGAATCTTTAAATCATGCTGGTATACATAATGATAGAAAAGTGGATATAAAATGGATTCAAGCAGAAGATATAACTGATGACAATATTGAACCACTTAAAGGTGTTGATGGTATTTTGGTTACTGGCGGATTTGGTTTGCGTGGTGTCGAAGGTAAAATTTCTGCTATAAAATATGCAAGAGAAAACAACATTCCTTTTTTTGGAATATGTTTAGGTATGCAAAGTGCTGTTATAGAATATGCTCGTAATGTTTGTGGTATAACAGATGCTCATTCTACAGAGTTTTTAGATGAAGTTCCAAAACAAAGTAGTGTTATTGATTTTATGGCTGAACAAAAAACTGTTTCTGATTTAGGCGGTACTATGCGTCTTGGTGCTTATGAATGTAAAATCGAAAAGGGTACTTTAGCATATGAAGCTTATGGCAAAGAACTTGTAGAAGAACGTCATAGACACAGACTTGAATTTAACTCTGAATATAGAGAAGTACTTGAAAAAGCAGGTCTTATTTTTTCAGGTGTTAACCCTAAAACAAATCTTGTTGAAATCGTTGAGTTATCTAAAGAGAAACATAAGTGGTTTTTGGCTTGTCAATATCACCCTGAATTTTTATCAAGACCAAATAGACCTCAAGAGCTATTTTATCAATTTATAAAACATTGTATTTAAGGCAACCTCTAAAAACCTCATTATTTTTAATTTTCTATAAATTTTCAAAATTTCTGCGTCAGCTTCTCCTAGCAGAAACACGCTGTTATGCGTTGTCGAAGCTTTCTTGAACTATTTAAAATTTAAAAGAAAATTAAATCAAGCGAGTTTTTAGAG
>JBKECM010000164.1:0-3085 GCA_047974615.1 Lachnospirales bacterium | reverse complement strand
AAATTTTTGTAAAATCACTATTTACTGAAAAAGGAAAATCATTGTTAAATCTTTCAAAGTACTTTGCTGATTTAATTGCCGTTGAGTAACTTCTTGGATAGTGATAACCGTTATGTACCCTAGCTTGATTAACATAAGTTGCTCTCGATACAGACTCTTCGTCAAATTCAAGAATGATTACATTCTCACCCTTATCTGCACAAAAATTCGCAGAGTATAGTCCGTATAACCCAGCACCAATTATTACTTTGTCATATTGTTTATTATTCATTAATTCACCCCTATTATAAATGCACCAAAAATAATAAGACAAATTCCTATTATCTTGTTTTTTGTTATTGATTCCCCATAATACCTATTAGCTAATAATAAAGTCCAAATATAAGTAATAGATGTTAAAGGTAAAACCGTAGTATATGGTAAATATTTTAAAACAAAAATATTTAATAACCCACTTAAAAAATATAAAATACCCCCTATGTAGAAATATTTATTAAAAATTAACCCAATGGTACTTTCTGCTATGGAAGTAGCTTTCTTTAAAAAAAATGCACCACCAGAGCCAAGCAGAGTTAAAATAACTAGAAAAATATAATACTTATTCATCTCCGCCACCGATTAACAAGACACCTAAAATAAGTACCATTGCCCCTACAATCTTCATCATACTTATAGATTCACCGAGTATCAAATATCCCCATATAAATGCAAAAATATAACTACTACACATAAATGGGTGTATTACTGATAAACTTCCAAATTTAAAAGCTATAATCATAATTATAGCCCCAAGTCCATACAATGCAAAACCAACTATAAAGTACATATTAATTTCACCAACTGATAATTTCCAACACAACTGACCGATAGAAGTTAAAATCGCTGATAAAATTATTAATAATATCCCATTGTAATTTTTCTTAATAGAATTTTTAAAACTATTCATTCGTTACCTCAGGGTCATACTTGTGTAAAACTGAACTAATTAATATTTTCATTAAATCGCTATTACCTCTGAAGAAACTTATTTTAGTAGGTGTTTTACCTGTTTTAGGGTATATTCTAGTTACTGGTACTTCTTTAGTTTTAAACCCAAGTTCGGGTGCTCTTACTGACAAGTACGCAAGTAACTCATAAGTGTTGAATATATTTCTAAATGGCTGTACTCTGTAATCTAAAAGTAATTTATTTGAATAACCTCTATATCCATTTGTTGTATCAGTAAACTTAAATTTTGCGGCAAAAGAAATAAGTGGTGCGTGAATTAATTTTACAGAGATATGTCTAATTAACGGCGTATTTATCGCTTGTCCACCTTTAATATATCTAGAACCTTGTATAAAATCAAAGCCTTCATCAAGTGCCTCAACAAATAGCTTAACGCCGGTAACATCATCTTTGCCATTACCGTCAACAGTGATAACTCCTTCATAACCTTCTGAAATAGCAAAAGAGTAACCCATTCTTAGCTGTGCACTTAATTTTCCAGTGTCTTGTTTAGTTAACAAAGTACAAACCCCTAAGTTTTTCAGTTTTTCCAAATCTGTAGAACCATCTGTACTTCCACCATCACATATAATAACATCAACAAGTTCATTTACTTTATTATCAATTATTGATTGTAACTGATTAACAATTTTCTCGCCTTCATTGATAACAGGTATACATAAACAATATTTTGTAGACCTTTCTTTTAATCTTTCAATATTATACTTCGGCACTTCCCACTTCTCTGTATCCATTATTTATTTTCCTCTCCACCAAAAATACTGCTTATATATTTTAAGGCATTTTCAATATTTTCCCTATTATCAATATCTGATTTCTTTCCCATTTCTATAGATACCCAATTTTTATAGCCAATTTTTTCTAATTCTTCCTTTACGTTCTTGTGGAAATCAAATCTGTTTTCAACTAAAATATCTAAAAACGGCTCGCTAATATGAACATGATTTATATATTTGCCACATTTTTTTATTATATCAATATCTTCGTTATTTAAAATTATTGTACTTAAATCTAAATTGATTTTAAAATTATCATTATTCACCATTCCAACTAATTTTAATGCTTCATCTGTTGTATTTATGAAGTTTGTTCCATATTCTTTTGGATTTGGTTCAATACTTAAAATAACCTTTTTTTCTTGGGCATACATAGCCAATTCTGAAAAGAATTTAATTGCTAATCCATATTCCTTTTGTTCATCATTAATTACTCTTAACTTCGGACTACCAAAAACTAAATTATTAACCCCTAACTTTGAGGCAAATTCTATTGCATCTTTAGTATAGTTTAATAATTCATCTCGCTCTTCCTCTGTTCCAAAAAGTTTAATTTTATCTTTCCCAAAGTGCAAAGATTGCATACTTGTAACCGTTAACCCATGATTCTTGATGTTTTCAGCTAATGTATTAATCGTTTTATCATCTTGATAGTACGGATTAGAAAAAAATCTAGTCGGTGCTATTTCTAATCCATAAAATCCATATCTATTCATTAAATTATAAACTTCTTTATCTTCATGCTGATTCCAAGCTATATTTGATATAGATAATTTCATAATACCTCCTTATGTTTTATTTCTACAAAAATAAAACTCTTTCGAATTTATATTATACCATATTTTCTACAATGTTGTATATGGTATTTATGTCTATATTTTTTATTATTTTTTATTATTTTTATTTGTATAATTAGAAGCTGTTATTTTTTAAAATTATTTTTTTAAAATTATTTTTTTGCAATAGTATAACAATATTTCAACCTCAAATGATAGCTTTGCACTCTCAAACGATAACACCCTATAATTTGAGAGTGCAAAATTTAAGAACCACTTATTTACCTAAAAACAATAAAAAAAGAGGTTTGAAAATTCACATTAGAACTCTCAAACCCCTTGTATTCACGGTTTTCCACCCTTTTTCTACCCCTCAATACTTGTATCGCATACGACCTATTAACTTTCCTTAATATACGCTTTTTGATACAAAATTTTTTAGGGTGCATAGGGGGTGTAAAATTGGAAATTTTCAACAAAATAAAGCCTTGCATAAAAACAAGGCTAAATTGTGTACATATTAAA
>JBKECM010000147.1:0-28506 GCA_047974615.1 Lachnospirales bacterium | reverse complement strand
CAGCACCTTCGAAAGAACGAGTGCTAATTTTATGCGACATGCAAGATGATTTGCAAAGCAAATCATCAAGTCGAGCGTAATTTTTGTGCAGTAATATTTTTTTCTATCCTTTATCAGCACCCTCAAAAAATAAAGGCAAAGGATATTTTCCTTTTGCCTTTATTAAAAAAATTATTTATTTTCTTTTTTAGTTCCTTTTGATGTATCAAGATCTTTTGCAAATTCAACTCTGTCAGAGTTTGCATTAGTACCTTGCTTGCCTTTTGCTTTAACTTTTTTATCCATAATAATATACCTCCTAAGTAAAAATATT
Organism: Lachnospirales bacterium; assembly: GCA_047974615.1. Classification (GTDB taxonomy): domain Bacteria; phylum Bacillota; class Clostridia; order Lachnospirales; family CAMZNU01; genus JBKEBX01. The sequence continues at coordinate 28,193 of JBKECM010000147.1, read as the reverse complement.
AAGGTTTCCCTTACAAAATATATTATTAACTTAATTTAATAATTTATACAAATATAAATTATTTTTCTAAAGCATCTTCCCATAAATCAATACTATAAAAATTTTTAACATTAGTAAATCCACTACGATTTAAAAAGCTTTCTGCAAGCTTAGCACGACCGCCACTTTTACAATACAAAACAATAGTATCATTTTTATTGATATCGTAATTATTTATATTTGTTGCTATGGTCTTAAGTGGAATATTTATAGCACCTTTAATATAACCACTATTATATTCACCTATATCACGAACATCAATAATTTTTAAAGAACTGTCCTTCGCTATAAGTTCTTTAAACTCATTTAAACTTAATTGTTGATTTTTGTTATTTACCATAAAATCTTCCTTTCTTAAAACTACACTACATCTTCTTCAATTTTTTTTAAACTTGCACCTACACCATACATAAAATATTCATTATTTTCTTCATTATATTTTTTAAATTTTTTAAATATAAATTTAAATCCTATCATAAATATTATAGCAGAAATAATAATAAAAATAAATTCATAAATATTAAAAACTAACTCTGTAGAAGTTAAACTTTCATCTAAGTATTCAGGAAAATTGTTTAGGATATATTTTTGCAGTCCTAATAAAACAACACTTGACCCATTTACTAAAAAATGTGCAAAAAAAGCACTAAATATTGAGCCTGTATAAGTTACATATACTGCAAAAACAGTTCCTAAAATAAATGCATATGAAAACTGATTAATATCCATATGAAAAAGTGCAAAAGTTATTCCAGAAACGATGGCCATAAACCTTAAACTTTTTCCTCTTGTGATATCTAAAATTATACCTCTAAAAATTATTTCCTCAAGTGCCGGACCAATAATACCAATAAGTAACATCATAAGTAAAAAAGGCATATCCATACTATTAATATATTCTACAGTAACGTTATCAGCAAAAAAAAGCCCAATATAATTTACTAAAGTTATAAGAGGTGAGATACATATTTGTAATACTAAAATGTAACCCAAGTTTATAAAAGAAATTTTGCGTAAAGAAAGTGATTTTTTCACATTGATTTTATTTTTAAATATTATAAAAAATAAAATTACAGGTAAAGTCTCAAAAAGTAGAAATTGCAACATCAATAGTTCTGTATCAGCAAATCCATCTCTTACTACTAAGTTTTCAATAAGAAAAACAAAAAAAAGTAATGAATATCCAAGAAGCATCAAGGCTAGAAAAACAAAAAATCTAAATAGTCTATTATAAGAGCTTAGATTATTATTCGTTAAGTTGACCATTTTCTAAAATTTCCTTTCTTTTTTCAAAAACTCTAGTTATAACCTTGATAACAACAGCAAACATAGGCACAGCTAAAAACATACCAATAGGACCAGCTATGCTACCACCAACTAAAATAGCTATTATAATAGTAATAGGCTTAAGACCGTTGCTATCACCTAAAATCTTAGGTCCAAGTACTAATCCATCAAACTGTTGAAGCACAAGAATAATAATAGCAACCCATATAGCAGGTATAAATCCTTGAGTTAAGGCTAAAAGAATAACAGGAATAGCACCGATAAATGGGCCAAAATATGGTATCATATTTGTAACAGCAATAATACAAGCACCAAGTCCGACAAACTCTAGCTTGAAAATTGAAGCAATTATATAGTACAAAAATCCTATTATTAAACTGTCAATTATTTTTGCTATAAAAAAAGCTTCAAACTCACTATTCGCAGTAAATAAAATATCATAAATAAAATCTGATTTCACATCACCAAACATAACATTTGTAATATTTTTAAATTTATTTATAAAATATTCTTTATCAAGTAAAATATAAAAAGAAAGTACTAAAGCAATAATCATCTGTATAAATTTCATAGTAGTGCTTATTGCATTTTTAAATATAAGGTCAGCAATATTAGGAATATATCGAATACTTTCCATAACATTACTAGCAAAATATGTTGCAAATTCAGTAACTTTAGCATCAAAATCAATATTATAATTACTTAATAAATTTGAAATTTCTTCATATACTATAGTTAATTCTTTGAACGATGCAGAATTGAAATAAGACTCCGTACCCTCCTTTAAAGCTGTAAAATATAAAGGAACTTCAAGTACTATTTTTGATAAAGAAACAATAACTTCTGGAAAAACTGAAATTATTAAAATATACAACAACACTGCAATAATTATATAACTTGTAATTAAAGCAACATATCTTATAACCTTTTTAGGTGCTTTTTTAAAGCCTTTTTTTAGTATCTTAACTTCTATATATTTTAAAATAGGGTTTATCATTAAAGCAATAAAAATGCCCCAGAACAAAGGTTCAACAACAACTATTGCACCAATGCAAATTGCAAAAAAACTTCCAAAAATCAATGCAACTTTGTCAGAAAACTCATTAAATAATATAATACTGCATACCGTTAAAAAAGTAATAATAGCAATACTAACATGCTTTTTGTTGAAAAAATCTTTCATATATTTGTTATCTCCAAATTCACAAATTTAAAATTAAATATTATACATAGTATAATATGATGTTATTATATCATAATTTATATGTATCTACAATAAATAATAAAATATAAAACTTACAAAATATTTGACAATTTTTAAATATTTTTATATACTAAAACAAAAAACTAAGGACATAAAAAATGATTAAAAAATTTATAATATCTCTTTTATTATTAATACCACTAGTTTCTTGTGGTGAAATAGAAAATGAAATTTCGTCACCACTTACAAATTGGATAAATGCAACAAATGGCTTATATATTTATAGTAACGAAGGAAATTTTATCTATTATGGTGGCATAGAAAAAAATAATAGTAATAGAAAAAAAGCTATCAATTTTTTGGAAGAAAATTATAATATTAATAACCAAATTGATACGGTATCAATGGTTAATACCTTAAAAGCAGGCTATACAAATGAAAGTTTTAAAAATGAATATATATATTATACTGATTTTGCTAATAATAAAGTAATCGAAAATGAAGAAAAATATAATTTTGTAATTGATACTTATGAATTAAATGGTGAAAATGCTTTAATTGGTTTTGATTTAGGAAGAGCTAATATGCTCATTTTTTATAGTTACATTGCTGATTATATTTCATTAAATCAAGCTATACAATATTCTGTAGATATATGTGACCTAATACAAAGCAACTTCGAAAATTGGAGTCAATACAACGAAAGTTACTTAAATGGTGTTTATTATCTTTGTGAAGATACTGCTGATTTTAAAATATATGAAGAATATAAAGCAAAAGAAGAAGATGTTTTAAATCTTGAAAACACACCCTACTTAGTGGAATTCGACTTAGATTTAGAAAAATCATATGAAGATTTTTTGAATAAATAGTTTAAAACCTTTTATATAGGTTATACTTTTAGTATAATTTTCTAGGAGGTAAATATGAAAAGTTTAGAAGGTTCAAAAACAGCTGAAAACCTATTAAAAGCATATGCTGGTGAAAGCCAAGCAAGAAATAAATACGAGTTTTTTGCAGATATAGCAAAACAAGAAGGCTATATTCAAGTATATGATTTTTTTAAAAAAACAGCAGATAACGAAAAAATACATGGCAAAATATTTTTTAACCATTTGATTAATGGTTTTAGTGGTAGCTTACCAAAAACAATAACTATTACAGCAGACTATACAGTAGGTAAAGGAACGACTGTTCAAAACTTAAAAGAATCAGCTCAAGCAGAGGAAAAAGAAAGTAAAGAACTTTATCCCCTATTTGCACAAATCGCAAAAGAAGAAGGTTATCCAGAAGTCGCAACTTCTTTTGAATTAATTTCTACTATTGAATCAAGTCATCAACAAAGATTTTTAAAGTTTGCAGAAAACATTGAACAAAACCAAGTTTTTGAAAAAAAAGAAAGCGTATTTTGGGTATGTACAAACTGTGGTTTCAACCATACAGGACCAAATGCTCTTGACCCATGCCCTGTTTGTAGTGTACCAAAAGATTACGCAAAAGTTTATATATTAAATTATTAAATAAAATTTTAAAAGGATAATGAAACAGCAACTTAAAAGTTTTCATTATCCTTTTATATGTATATGGCATCATTTCAAAATGTAATTGACAACGTTGCAAAGTTCAAGAAATGGCACATTGCAAAAGAAAAAAGGCATCATTGCAAAATGCAATTATGGCAAGATTTGCGAAGCAAATCCAAAACGTTGAAAAATGCGACAGTTTCTAGGAATGGCTAAAAATTAAGCTTTGACGCGTACTAAAGGTACGCTAAAAGATGAATTTTTTGACAATGACAAAGAAAATGGTGTATTTTGCAACGTTGCCAAAATTAAATTTTCATATTTTCCATATTAAAAAAGCAAAAGAAAATTAAATCTTTTGCTTTTCTATACTTTGATTTTATAACAAAATTAAATTTCATATTAAATAATCTTGATTATTTTGATAGTCTACCAAAAATAAATCCCTTAACAAAAGCAACTAGTACAACAACACCAGCTACAATGTAGATTTTTTGTTGTTGCTCTTTAGTAACAACAACCCCTTTATTTTTAACAACTTCTTTTTCTACAGTACGATAATGTCTTCTTGAACGTGCGTGTGCCATATAAGCCTCCTATTTAAAATTATTATTATAGTAGTATTATATCATATTAATTATGAAATAATACATTTAACATAAGCAATATATCAGACTTGATATATTATCCTTTTAATTATACCATATATTTCTAAGAAAAAAAAGTAATTTTTAAGATTTATTTTTTTCATAATTAACAAATTTATAATAAACATTTTCTTTTTCATTATAATATTTTTCACTAGAAAAAGTAACTTTATACATACTATAATCTACTATGGGAAAATATACGTCACCTTTAATTTTTTCATCTACATGGGTTAAATACAATTTTTCAGCCAAAGGTAAAAATATTTCATATATTTCTCCACCACCTATAATAAAAACTTCTTCTTCAGAATTTTTATATTTTGATATTATGTCATCTAAATCATAACACATAGTTACATCTTTATGTTCTATAAAAAAATTTTTATCTCTTGTAACTACAATATTTTCACGTTTTTCCAAAACTTTAGGTATAGATAGAAAGCATTTTCTACCCATAATCATTTTATGACCTAAAGTAATATTTTTAAATCTTTTTAAATCTTCAGGCAAATGCCATAGCAGTTTACCTTCTTTACCTATGCAGTTATTTTCACTTAAAATTACAATAATAGAAAACATTATATAGACACCTGCATTTCTATTTTTTTATGATACTTATATCCTTCTAAGTTTATATCTTCAATCTTAAAATCATAAAAGTTTTTTATATCTTTATTTAAAACTAAAGTAGGTGCATCATAAGCATCATAAAGTCTTGTTAGTTGCTTAAGTAAAGGATCTTTATGGTTTTCATATATATGAGCATTATTTATAATATGAGTAAAATAGCCTACCCTTAGGTCCGTAACTTGTGCTAAAAGGTGTGTTAAAACAGCATACTGGGTAGTGTTAAAAGGAACACCTAACCCTAAATCTCCACTTCTTTGAACAAGCATACAGTTAAGTCTACCGTCAGTTACGTCCCACATAGTTAAAAAACAACAAGGTGGCAATGCCCCTGTTTCTAAGTAAGGAATTTGCCAAAGATTTATCATCATACGTCTATCTTGTGGATTATTTTTCAAAGCTTCTATAAGTTTATCTATTTGATCAAATTTATCGACAATATATCCATAAGCAGTACCAATAGTTCCATCTTCCATTTCCCACTCGTCCCAAATAGTAACACCTTTTTCACGCAACTTTCTTACATCGTTACTTTGGTCTTGAAAAATCCAAAGCAACTCTTGTACAGCTGTTTTAAATGCTACCCTTTTAGTAGTTAAAATAGGAAATTCTTTTTCTAAATCAAATTGCATAATTTTATGAGGCAATTTATAAGTATTCATACCTGTACGGTTTTTGTCATAATATCCTTTTGTAATAACATCTTCCACTATTTTTAAATATACTTCATCATATAGACTCATTTTAATCTCCTTAAAAATATATATGCGATATTGTTAAATAATTTTTCATAAGACCAATTTTTTAAAAATTAAAATTTTATTTCAGCAAGAAAATTTTCTGCATTGCTTTTTATATCACCACTAAATATAGCACTACCAGCCACAAAAATATTTGCACCTGCTTTTTTAACAAGCTTAATAGTTTCCATATTTATTCCACCATCAACCTCAATGTCAAAATCGTAACCCATATTCTCACTTATTTTTTTTATCTTCGCTACCTTTTCTCCACAGTAAGTTATGTACTTTTGTCCACCAAATCCAGGATTAACAGTCATAATCAAAACCATATCTACAAGAGGTAATATTTCTTCTAAAATAGAAATAGGTGTACTAGGATTTAAAGCAACACCACATTTAACGCCAAAACTTTTAATAAGTTCTAAAGTTCTATCTAAATGATTTGTAGACTCGTAGTGCACTGTAATAATATCAGCCCCAGCATCAACAAAATCTTTAATATACCTTTCAGGTTTTTCAATCATTAAATGTACATCAAAAACAGCAGTAGTCTTAGAACGAATAGATTTTATAACAGGCACACCAAAACTAATTGAAGGTACAAAGATACCGTCCATAACATCAATATGTACATATTTTGCACCATTAGAAACTGCAAGTTCTATTTCTTCTCCAAGCTTACTAAAATCAGATGCTAAAATAGATACAGATAAAATATTTTCTTTATTATTCATATTACACATCTTTCTATAAATTTAATATAAAACTATATGTTCAGGTATACCATTTTTATAAGAAACAGAATTTTCTCCTTGAATTAGAGGCAAAAGATATTCCAACATTTCTTCAGTTATGTCATTACCTTCATCATTTATATAATTTTTTGTAACTTTTTTCTCTTTATTTGAAACTTCAGAAACAGGTATAGCAGTAATTTTAGTTTTATAAGGTTTATTACTCACTCTTTCTATAGATGCCATCATTCCATTTTCGCTGTCTAAAGCACATTGACAAGCTTTCATACCAAGCATTTTTGATTCTTCTATATCTGTTAAACTAGCAATATGACTTGCACAACGTTGTATTAAACTAAATTCAATAGAACGAACTTTGCAACCGATTTCCTTTGCCACAATAGACTCTAAAACTCTACCTGCGCCAGCTATTTGACTATGTCCAAAAGCATCAACATCACCACTTTGAAATTCTTCAGAGATATATTTACCTTCTTTATTTTTGATACCTTCACTTATGGCAATAACAACAGCATCTTTTTTTTCAAGTTTTTTCTTTACATCAGCTATAAATTTTGCAGTATCAAAGGGTACTTCACATAAGTAGATAAAATCAGGTCCATCTCCTCCATTAACTCTTGAAAGACCAGCAGCAGCAGTTAACCAACCGGCATTTCTACCCATAACTTCAACGATAGTTACAGCTTTAATAGAGTAAACTTGACAATCCCTAATGATTTCAGCCATAGTAGTACCAATATATTTTGCGGCAGAACCAAAACCCGGACAATGATCAGTACCAACTAAATCATTATCTATAGTCTTAGGTGCGCCTACAACTGTAATATCTAGCCCTTGTTTTTTACAGTAAAAAGATAACTTATCAACTGTATCCATAGAGTCATTTCCACCGATATATATAAAATACTTGACATTATACTTTTTAAAAACTTCCACAATTTTTTCGAACTGCTTTGCATCTTTATCCAAATCTTTAAGTTTTAGCCTACAAGAACCAAGTGCTGCAGAAGGAGTTTCTGTAAGTAAAGTTAATTCTTTAGCACCAGAAACTTTTTCAGATAAGTTTATGAAATTTTCATCTAAAACACCTTGAATACCGTTTACAGCACCAAAAACTTCATCAATTTTTTTACTACTAAACGCCACATTTAAAACACCAACAACAGTAGCATTAATAGCTACAGTAGGGCCACCCGATTGTGCAATTAAAAGTCTTTCCATTTAACACCTCACAAATTGTTTTCTTTTAGCAGAGTTGATAACGTCTAAAATACGCCATTTTCTTTGTTGTAATGTATGGTCAAGATGTCCGAACAAATGCTTTGCATTTGGGTTTTCCAAAGGAAAACTACTGAGTTCAAAAAAATTCAACTTCTAGCGTACCTTAGTACGTACATTAGCATAATTTTTATCCATTCCTAGAAAATGTTACATTTTGGACGTTTTAGATTTGTTCCACAAGTTATGGCATAATTGCATTTTGCATTGATGCCAATTACTTAAATTTTTAATTAAAATTTTGAATTTAAGTATCAATCGCAAACAAAAAAAGTATACATACAATAGTTGTATGTATACAGTATAACATCAATATTTTAAGTTTTCAATAATAATATGCCATTACCAAAAACCTCAATTTATTTTAAGCTACTAAACACCGCTTTCTTGCTCAATTACAACATCAATATGTCTACCAAAAAGTTCTTTATATTTAATCTTACAACTTATAAAAAATATAACTCCAAGTAAACACCAACCACCTGCCATAATCCACTCTTGTAAAACTAAAGTTGCCCCAGTTCCGGGTAATAAGTACATAGTAACCATAAGCCCTGACATTAAAACAGCCAAATAACCTACAAGTTTGTAATGTTTAACCACAAAAGGCCTTTCCATATTAGGAAACTTTTTACGTATTATCAAGAAAGATATTGCAACCATACAATAAGCTATACAACAGCCAAAATTTCCTGCATTAACTATCCAAACAAGCATTTTTCTACCGAAAAAAGGTGCTAAAACTGACAATCCACCTATTAAATATAAAGCATTAGCAGGTGTATTATACTTTTCGTGTAAGTTACTGAAAAACTTAGGAATCATATAAGATTCACCCATAGAATACATAGCACGACTACCACCAATTAAAAAAGAATTCCAACTAGTAACTATACCACACATACCACCAATAATTAAAACATTAGCCATCATTTTACTTGAGAAAGCCTTTTCCATAGCATCAGCAGTAACTAAACCTGTAGTTTCTTGTGAAAATGCAATAGCATTTGCATCTAACATAAACCCTACTGAAAAAATTATAAATACATAAAAAGTAACTGCCATGACAATAGATAAAACAAGTAGCTTACCTATTTTTTTAAGAGGCACATTTATTTCTTCTGCAGCTTGAGGAATAACATCAAACCCAATGAAGAAAAAAGGTGTCATAACAGCAACTTTAATAACATTTTTTATGATATCTCCGTTACTATCACCTACAAAAAGTTGGCCATTTAAATTTGCCGAATCACCATTAAATACAGCACCAACCATAAGGAGTATACCAACAGAACCAATAATAATAGTTAAAACTGTTTGCAAAATAGCTGCTGTCTTCGCACCACGTACATTAATATATGTAATACCTATAGCAGAAATAACACCTACTGCTAACCAAGTAGCATAAACATCAAACCCTGCAACTGTATATAAATAGCCTTTTAAAAATCCGGGAAATACATAAGATATAATAGTAGGCAAAGCACAAGCCTCAAAACAAGCAACACCAACATAGCCCAAAATAATAGCCCATGTACAAACAAAAGAACCAACAGGTCCCATAGCCTTATGGCTAAAAACGTGTTCTCCTCCACATTGAGGCATTGCCGCCGTTAGTTCTGCATAAGTTAAACCAACAACAAAAATCATAATACCGCCTATAATAAAACCTATAGCAGCACCTAAAACACCACCACTAGCTATCCAAGAGCCACTTGATACAACCCAGCCCCAACCTATCATAGCACCAAAAGCTATAAATAAAATATCCCACGAACTAAAAACTTTATCAAACTCCGACTTTTTCTTTTTACCTTTACTCATCAATTTCCTCCTTAATGTTAAACTTAAGTAACATATATGGCATCATTGCAAAATGCAATGATGCCAATATTTGTGAAACAAATCCAAGACGTTGAAAAATACGACAGTTTCTAGGAATGGCTAAAAAATTAAGCTTTGACGCGTACTAAAGGTACGCTAAAAGGTAATTTTTTTGACAATGACAAAGAAAATGGTGTATTTTACAACGTTGCCATATGTATATTCTACATATATTAATTAAGGTTATGCTTAAAAAACTTATAAATCAAAAGATAGATAAGACTATTATTATATGAAAAAAGCTTTCACTATGAAGTAATAATATTAAATGAAATTAATATTACATTATTTCCAAAGCTTCACGGCACAATCTTATTTAAAATACAGTTATTAAATATATGTTTATAAATCAGTTTTATACTATAAAAAACAAAGCTATTATTATAATTTGTAACCTCTGTGTTCTCTATACTGTAAATACTAATTTAAGTATTAAAATATACTATAATATATATATTATACTATAAATAATAAAAAAAATCTACACTATTTACATATTTTATGTAAATTAAATGTTTTTTAACAAATTAAATTAAAAAAAGCATAATAAGTTATAAAAAATTTATATACTATTATACTTTTTTAGATAATATTAATATAGAAAAAATAATACCATACAAAATTTACTTTCTTCTAACAGTTTTATTTTTCAAATAAACTACCTTATGTAAGATAAAATAACACACCTTCTTCATTTTATTTTTGTATACATTTTAGTATTATTTTTCTTTGCTTAATTTTCAGAATTTTGCTTTTTGAAAAAAAAATTTTTTTAAAATCAGTTTTCAAATATTTCCTTATGATTTTTTGTAATAAGAATACTACATGTAAAAGCAGTAAAAGGAGCAACTAACACAAGACCGAAACTACCTACAACAGTATGCGTTAACTCTGCCGCTATATATTTATAGTTTAAAATATTTAAAATAGGTGTTCCTTGTGCCATAAAAACCATAAGCAGAGCTATAAATCCACCCGAATATGCTAGTAACAATGTTGTAGTCATAGTACCCATAGCAGCACGCCCGATATTTAAACCACTTTCGAGAGCTTCTTTTTTACCTATATTAGGCTTTTTGTCTACTATTTCTTTCATAGAGCTTGTTATGTCCACAGCTAAATCCATCATAGCACCTGAAGAACCTATAAAAATACTTGCCATAAATATTTGCGTTAAATTTAAATATTCAAATCCACTGTATAGTAGGCTTTCTGACCCAGACATAACAGCACCATGAATGTTAAAATATTTTGTAGAAATAATAGCCATTATACAAGTTGCAACAACACCTAAGGTAGCACCAAGTATAGCCGCAAGTGCCAACTTGTTAAAACCATATACAAGGGATATAATTATAGTTGTTAGTAAAAGAGTAATAACCATACCAATAATAATAGGGTTAAAACCATTAAGATACATTGGTACAAGAATTTTCCATATACAAAGGATTGTAATAGCAAAAGATAAAATTGCACGAACTCCCGTTTCACCTGCAAAAAAAACTAAAAAAGCTATAAAAATTATTCCTAATACAATTTCTTTATGGACACGAAAATGGTCAACCATAGTAACAGATTTTATAGTGTCATTTGAATAGTTTACAACAATTAATGCTTTGTCACCCTTAGAAAAAAGTTTATCAGTTTCTAATGAACCTTGAAGCATATTCACAGCTTCAACAACCTCACCTTTAAATTTACCATATTCTATTTTAACAGTACAAAGTTGCTCGCCTGTACGAATTAGTCCAGTGTCAATTATAAAATCGCTACTTTCATTAACTACAGTAGCTACAACTCTATCAGTTCCTTTTTCTATTATAGCATCTTCATAACCAGTAGGCAAAAATAATAAAACAACAGTAAATATTATAGTTACTATTAATGGTAAATAATAGGTAATTTCTTTCCTTTTTTCATTTTTTTTACGCATATTTTCACTTAATTCACAATTTATATTTATGTCCATATAAACTCCAATACAATTAGCTTCTTCTCAACTATTGATTTAAAATCATTACATTTTGCCATATAATTTTAAATAACCACTTCAATTTTCATTACTTAAATAAACTTATTAATTTGTTATAAATATCTGTATTATCATAATAGCCGTTAAATAATTCATCACCTACACCTTGAGCAAAAACGCCTACAGGTAGCCCTGTATGAGAAAAAGAAGTAAAAGCTATTCCAGATTTATTATTTAAAACAGAAGTTATTGCAACAGTTAAAGGGTCATATGAGCCGTAAAGAACATACTCTTCCTCACTAGCAGCACTACTTTTATGTCCACTCATAGTTTTTTCAAAACCAGCTTTGATAGTACTAATTTCATAATCTGTAAGAACTAAAGTATCATCACTATATGAATTTTCCAGAGGCATTTTTAAACCAAATAAATTTTCAACATCAATCATAACTTCTTCAAAAGAAGTATTTTCAGTAACATATTTTGAAGCATATTCTTTAGCAAAAGTATCATAAGAAATTTCTTGATTACTTAAGTTATTCAAATATGTATCGTAATTGGTACCTGCATATCCTATTGTTAATCCACCTGTTTCGTGGTCACCTGTTACGATAATTAATGTTTCAGTAGGGTGTTCATTGTAGAACTCAACAGCCTCTTCAACAGCAAGAGATAAATCTAATGTTTCTAAAACAACTGTTCCTGCATCATTAGCATGACCAGCCCAGTCAATTTTGCCACCTTCAACCATCATAAAAAAACCATTTTCATTATCTAAAATTTCAATGCCTTTTTCTACATGATTTCTTAAAGTATAATCATCATCTTCTTGATCTATTGCATATGGCATTGCATAGCTACTATCTAATTCTTCATTTGTTATAATTACTTTTTCATCATTTGCATTTATTTTACTTATTTCTTCAGTCGTAGTTGCAATAGTATAGCCCTCATTTTTTGCTAATTCATATATATTTGTTCTGTCCTCATCATTACCCGTTGGAGCAAGTAATGCTCCTCCTGCAAAATACTCAAAATCGCTAGCAATAAGTTCTTCAGAGATTTCATAATAATTACTCCTCTTAGGCTGATGTGCATAAAAAGCAGCAGGAGTGGCATGGTTTAAATTAACAGAAGATACGATTCCTATTTTATAACCATACTCTTTTTTAAGAGTTTCAGCTATAGTTTCATAACAAGTAGTTAAAGTTTCGTCCATATTTATAACGCCACTATATGTTTTGTGTCCAGTTGATATTGAAGTTGCTGTAGAAGCTGAATCTGGACAGAAAGATGTAGAATCATATGTTGTAGCAGTACCAACAACGTCAAAATTCATAAAACTAAGTGGTTCGCCACCTTCTAAAATTTCAATGTCATTTTCCATATTTTTAACACCTAAATAATCTGAGGCAATTTGAATTTGTGGATATGTCATACCATCACCTATAAATAAAAAAACATATTTTGGTGTACTATAATTGCCATAAGTTTCAGCAGTAGTATTTATATTATTCCCATGCACTTCTTCAATAACTGAAGGTATAAACGTGTTACAAAGTATAACACCCGCCGTCAAAATACCAATCCCACTAAATAAAATTTTATTAAGCTTCATAAATTTTCCTCCTAAAATTTTTACTCATTACGAACAAAATTACTGATATAGAAATAAAAAATAATAGGCAACGTTGCAAAATGCAATAAATTACAAAATTTAATGCGTTCATATTTTATCTCTATTCTAGTACCATTTTTTCTTTTTGCGCTTTTAATCACCTATTAGCCGATTTATTTATCAACTATGTTAATGGTAACATATAATATATATACCAACCACCATCTAAAAGTAAAAATCTAGTATACTTTTTGTAAAGTAAAAACAATCTGTTAGTTAAATGGCTTCATTGCAAAAGAAAAAATCAAATTTTCATACTTTTGACAAACGCCTGAAATGGCAAAAAGACGCCATTTCCACAGTTTTTGTCAAAAAGCCACAAAGCCGTTGTTTTGTAAAGAACCCGACGAACAAGGGCGACGAAGTCGTTTTCACGTAGTGAAAATTCCGATATGAAAATGGATTTTTCTATATTTTGCAATGAAGCCATATAATAAAATAAAAGGACGTGAACCAATGCAATTATGCCACATTTTTTTGCTGTTTTGTCAATGTTTTTTTTGCACAAAAATAGCACAAATTTCATGTCGCAAATTTGTGCTATTTTTTATAAATCCTTAACTTAATGACATGACTTCTTAACTATAGTAAAACAGCACCTATCGCTCCAAAAATAAGCAATGGAATGTTATAGTGTATAAAAGTTGGAATACATGTATCTCTTATATGGTCGTGTTGTCCATCTTTGTTTAAACCAGATGTTGGACCAAGAGTACTGTCGGAAGCAGGTGAACCTGCATCACCTAAAGCACCAGCCACACCAACAAGTAAAACGATAGCTGCTGGTGAAAATCCTAAAGATAGACCTAAAGGAACATATATAGTAGCTATAATAGGTATAGTACCAAATGAAGTACCGATACCTAAGGTTATAAATAAACCAATAACTAACATTATTAAAGCAGGTATAAATTTATTTTCACCTAACAACAGACTTGAAGCTGCAACAACGTCTTCAATGCCACCAGTAGCCTTAATAACAGAAGCAAATCCAGATGCTACAAGCATAACAAAAGCTATAAAGCCCATCATTTTTATACCAGAAAAAACGGCATTGTCTAATTTTTTATAAGGTATAGCCTCAAAAATTAGCATAATAACAAGTCCTAAAAGTACACCTAGTGGCAATGCACCTGTAGTTACATCTAATGTATCATTTGTAGTTATAATAATTTGAACGAGAAAAGTAACAAAAGCACCAAGTAGTGCACCCCATTGTTTTTTGTTAAGTTTACTATCTACAGAAATTTCATTTTTTTCAATAATAATTTTTTCATATTCACGTTTATTTCTATAAGTAATAAATATAGCAAAAAGTAAACCTATAGTCATCGCAAGTGCTGGAATAGCCATAACCTTCCATATTTCATTTTGTGGGAAATCAAGACCATTTTTTGCTAACTCTTTAGCAATTATACCTTGAAATATAAATCCAAAACCAGCTGGTATAAATATATAGGGCATCTGTAATCCATATGTTAATGAACACGCAGCAGCACGTCTATCAATCTTAATTTCGTTCATCATTGGTAATAATGCGGGTATCAAAATAGGTATAAAAGCAATATGGATAGGTATTAAATTTTGTGAAAAGCAAGAAATTATTGCCAATCCTAAAAGAAAAATCTTTCCTTTTTTACCAACGACACCTTCGATTTTTTTAGCTAAAATATGTGTAAGTCCTGTTTCTGATATTGCATAAGCTAAAGTTCCGAGTAAAACGTAACTTAAAGCTGTTTCAAGATTTCCACTCATACCATTAATAAAAATAGGTAATATACCTTCTTCTCCAAACAACGGCATTCTAGCTACTAATCCGGCAACAACAGCTGATATCATAATAGATAACATAATATTGAATTTAACTAAACAAAGTAAAATCATAATTATAATACCTACTAAAACTGGGTTAAAATCCATATTGATCGCCTCCTTAAAATTATTTAATTCTAATTCTACCACAAAGGATAAAATTATGCTAGTTACTTAACTAATTAATTTATTTTTGTAAAATATTTATTAAAATCTATAAAATTTTTGATTTTTAACAAAAAAAACAAGCATATTGTTTAAAAAATTCAAATTATTTTTATTAAAAATCACAGTTATTTGTAATCATAAAATAAATATTATAATAAAAAAAGTTTTTTTTTACAAATTTTATCTAAAAAAAACAAAGTACTTTAAAATATTTTAAAGTACTTTATTTTAAAAATAAAAACTGTAACAACTAAATATAATAGTTTTTACAGTTTAAATGTATAATTTTATTTAAATGATATTACATTAACTCTAAAACATCGTAACATTCTATCTCAAAAGCCTTTGCTACACCTTTGTTAGTTATTTTCCCTTTAAAAGTGTTTACACCAGTTCTAATTGGTTCACTTTTAATTATGGCTTCTAATCCAAAAGTAGCGATTTGAACACCAAAATTTGTTGTAGCATTTGTTAAACCTACTGTAGCAGTTCTAGGAGCTGCACCCGGCATATTTGCAACAGAATAATGTAGCACACCATATTTTTCAAATACAGGGTTATCATGAGTAGTAATTCTGTCAATAGTTTCCACAGAACCACCTTGGTCAATTGAAATATCTACAATAACAGAACCCTTTTTCATATCTTTAACCATATATTCTTTAACGATTTTAGGAGCTTTTTCTCCAGGTATCAAAACAGTAGAAATTAGTAAGTCAGAAATCTTGCTATATTTTGAAATATTTGCTTCATTTGACTTAACAACAGTAAGCTGTTTATCAAATATTTCATCAAGATAACGGATTCTATCTTCAAAAAGTGCAAGCAAATATACTTCAGCACCAAGTCCAATAGCCATTTTAGCAGCATTAATAGCACTAACGCCATCACCAATTATTGTAACAACACCACGTTCAACGCCTGGTGCACCACCTAATAATATACCTTTACCACCGTTATGGCTTTCCAAAAATTGTTGCCCAACTGTTACAGCACGTCGACCAGCAATTTCACTCATAGGACGTAAAAGTGGAAGTCTTCCATTTTCAACTACAGTTTCATAAGCAATACCAGTAACTTTTGAATTCAAAAGAGCATCAGTTAAATCTTTTTCAGCAGCCAAGTGTAAATAAGTATATAATATCATATCTTCCTTAAAGTATTTATACTCTTCATGTAAAGGTTCTTTTACCTTTACAACCATTTCACAATTCCAAGCTTCTTCTGCTGTATCAACCATCTTCGCCCCAACTTCAATGTACTCAGCATCTGTAAAGCCAGATTTTTCACCCGCAGTTTTTTGAACAAATACTTCATGCCCCTTAAGTATATATTCCTTTACACTACTCGGTGTCATAGATACACGACCTTCATTGTTCTTAATTTCTTTTGGTACCCCGATTTTCATAACATCTCTCCTTTAAATTTATATTAAAACCCATTCTAAACACTATTTTTGGCAGTACTACTTATAATTTCTTCCAAAGCTAAAATTTTTGCACCGTCGATAGCGGAACAACTTGCACTTGGAATTTCTATATGTATAGGTTTAGAAAGTTTTTCAAGCACTTCCATACGTTTATTTAGGCATTCTAAAAAATCTAGTTTTAAAGTAAACAAGTCGCCTATTAGCACATATTTTTTTACATCAGTTACACAAGCTATATTAAATAATATTAAAGCAAACTCATCATACATTTCTTGATAATACTTTTCAATAGTCTTATCACCTTTTTTAATCAACTCACGTAGTTCTTTATCTTTAATATTTTTGTCTTTATCTTTGTTGTATCTTTCCATCATACCTCTAATACTACATCTATCTTCAAATGTAGTAATCGTACCTTCATTAATAATAGGGTTTAACAAAGCTACTTCACCGGCATAATTATTCTCACCTAAATAAACTTTATCATTTACGATGATACTGCCACCTATA
Organism: Lachnospirales bacterium; assembly: GCA_047974615.1. Taxonomy (GTDB): domain Bacteria; phylum Bacillota; class Clostridia; order Lachnospirales; family CAMZNU01; genus JBKEBX01. The sequence continues at coordinate 10,634 of JBKECM010000147.1, read as the reverse complement.
CCATAATTACAACTTAATACAAAGAAATTCCCCTTTTCCTTGTATTTGTTCATATTTTTAACACCGTAAGATTCCAGTTCAACATCGTTATAAACTTTAACTTTAAAATAATTAGCATAACAACATTTTTTAAGTTCTTCAAAAATGTCTAACAACTTTTTGTCTTTCACGTTATCTAGTTGTAAGCCATTAACAACTCCAGGCACTGAAAAAACAACAACTTCAATAAGGTTTTTATCAGTGTAGTCGCTGACAATCTTATCAAAAATCCCCCCTATTTCCTCAGCTTTAGGGTATTCCATATATTTATAAACTATTTCTTTTTTCTTCAAATCATAAATACCAAAGGAAAATCTATTTTTTGACAAATCTATAACTAAAATATTTTTATGTTTACCATTAATATCTAAAAGAATTTCTTTTTTACCTAAAGAATTATTCCCCTTTCCAACTTCAATTAAAAAGCCGACATTCAATAATTCATTTACCTTCTTAGATATAATAGTTTTAGTTACCCCTAACTCTTTAGCTAAATTACTTCGAGAAATTAGTCCAGAATTTACTATTTTTTTCATAATGGAATATGATATAACATTACTTTTTTTATTGCTGTCAATCATTTCAGCATTTTTAGTATTTTTTATCATAAGTTTGCTAAATCTTCTCCTTATCTTTGTATATTTTATTGAAACTTTATATTAATATATTAAATTATAATTTAAAAAAAGTCAATAGTTGATTAATAATTTGTTAATATTTATTTATTAATTTTGAAAACTTTTTCTTTGATAAAAAACCAGTATTATGTTATAATATTTGTAGTAAATATATGTTCATATACTTTACATATCAATAATAAGGAGGTTAAAAGATGGAGCAAACCCTACTAGAATTATTAAAAAAATATTTGGAATATGGCGAGCATACCGTCTTTTATGAGTATTTAGAAGACTCCTCACCTGTTGATATAGGTGCTGAACTTGAAGATTTTGAAGATGATGAACTAGACCTTTTTTGCAAGAATATCGAAATTGAAACTTTAGCAGAAATTATTAATGAATCTTATGCTGAATTACAACTTAGATTGTTAAAAACCCTTGATAACGGGGAAGTTCTTAAGGTTTTTAAACTTTTACCTAAAGACGAAATAGTTGACATTCTTGGATTTTTACCTTCCGGTCAAAAAAAGACTTTATTAAATATGATGCAACATCATGAATCTGAAGTCTTAGAAAAATTATTAAACTACGCTGAGGATACAGCCGGCGGTATTATGACTACAGAATATATAGCCTTAAGGTCAACTATTACTGTATCAAATGCCTTAATAAAAATTAAACAAATTGCACCAAAAACAGAAGTCATCGAAACATTATTTGTTATAAATAACTCAAGAGAATTTGTAGGTACAGTAGACTTAAGAGATATTCTTGTAGCAGATGATAATGTATTATTAGAAGATATTATGGACACACATATACTATCTGTTTATCCCGATGATGACCAAGAGCAAGTTTCATTACTTGCAACAAAATATTCTCTTACAGTTATACCCGTTGTAAATAGACGCCAAGCACTTCTTGGTATTATAACAATCGATGATATCCTTGACGTAATTCAAGAAGAATATACTGAAGATATTTTGAAAATGGCAGGTGTTGATAAAGATGAAACCATAGGTAATAGCCTAGTGGATTCTGTAAAAAAACGTCTACCTTGGCTATGCGTTAACTTTTTTACAGCTTTACTTGCCTCATCTATAGTAGGATTATTTGATGAAACTATTGATCAAGTTGTTGCCCTTGCAGTAGCTATGCCAATAATAGCCGGTATGGGTGGAAATGCAGGTTCCCAAACTCTTTCAATAGTAATAAGAAATATTGCCTTAGGTGAAATCGAACCTGATGAATATGGTGAAATTTTGAAAAAAGAAATTAGCTTAGGCTTGTTACATGGAATTTCCATAGGTATACTTACTGCTATAGTAATGTATATAGTATACCATAATATATATTTTTCACTTATCTCATTACTTGCTATGATTTTTAATATGACACAAGCGTGCATACTCGGTTTTTTAGTACCAACTACACTAAAAAAATTAAAAATTGATCCTGCCCTTTGTTCCGGTATTTTTTTAACTACTGCAACCGACACTTTAGGATTTTTTGTTTTTTTAGGTATTGCATCAGTTTTTATAGAAAAATTAGTATAATTTTAAAAAAGCAATGTCATAAAGTTAAGGATTTAATGACATTGAAAAAAATGGGGCTGTAAAGAAATAGCCCCATTTTTTATTTATTAAGTTTTGCAGCTTCAATTAAAACATCTTTACTTGAAACCTCACCTTTTGCTATTTCTTCGATATTATTTACAATATATTCCCATGCATCAGAAGATATTCGTGAATCTATAGGCATAGATACATAAGAAATATTTTTAAAAAACTCATTTGCACTAAATTGAAAAGGATTTTCATTAAGTTTTATATCTGTTGAAGTAAAAGCAACGCTAGAAAATTTACTTATAGACTCCTCAGAGGTAAGATCATTTACAAGCTCCACCACATAATCACGTTTATTTTTATTTTTCCATGATGAAGTTGATATATAAAACCCAGATGTAAAACCACCTACTACATCGCCATTTTTTTTAAGACCTGTTATATATGAAGGTATTTCCACAACAACAGTATCTTCTTGACTTATGATAGATTCTGCAAGCCATGAACCATCTATTATCATTCCAGCTTTCTTTTCAATAAACAATTTAGTTGCTTCTTCATTTGTAGTTGAAAAAGTATTTTCAGGAAAAGCACCCATATCATATAATTCGGCAATAAGTGAAATACCTTCAACCCAACTTTTAGGTAAATCTCCAGTATTGTTAAGTTCCTCACTATGTCCACTATTACCACCAATAGACAAAATAAAATTTTCAATAAGATAGTGTGGTACATCATTTAAAGCAACACTTATTGGTATAACGTCATTTTCTTTTAAAACTTCAATAGCATAAATAAAATCGTCCCAAGAAGTAGGAAGAGATAATCCATAGGTATCAAATATATCTTTATTTACATATAAGCCTTCCCAAAAACTACGTACGGGTAAAGCATATTGTCTACCGTCACTTTCAATCATAAAAGATTCAGCTATAGGCATTATATTTTGACCATATTCTGGATATGCTGCTTTTATCTCATCTATAGGTACAACTTTACCTTCATCAATAAGTGGCTTTGCATCTTCACCTGTAAAATAAAAAACAATATCAGGCTCATCACCACTATCAAAACTTTCAATAACTTTTCTTTTCCAAGCTTCACTACTTGTTTCAGACTCATCTATTATTGTAATTTCAGGGTGTTTACTTTGAAATTCTTCTAAAACTTTTATATAGTATTCATTAGTTGCACCTTCACCATAAAACATAGTAGAAATTCTTATTGTATTATTGTCATTTTCACTACAACTTGATAATAATATCATTAAGGAAGTTAACAAAACTATTTTAAAAATCAATTTTCTATTCACAACATCACCCCTTTTTTAATTATATATCTAATATAATACAAATTTATTTAAAGGTCAACTTTTTTATTTTAAAAAAAAATAAATTTTAAAAAAATAAATTTCTTTTTAAAAAAATATTAAAAAGTTTTTCTTTTAAACCTACATATAAAAGAAAAAATATGTAACATAATAAGATATAACAACTCCAACTAAGTTAGCAAATAACGCACCAATAAGAGTATATCTAGTTTTAGTTATTTTTGCACTTAAAAAATATACACTCATTGTATAAAAAACAGTTTCAGTACTGCACATCATAACACTAATATAACGACCTATAAAAGTATCTGTACCATATACTTCAAAAAGGTCAAGTAATATCCCAGTAGCAGCAGAACTAGAAACAAGTCGCATCATAATCAGAGGTATAACATCAGCAGGAAAACTATTTGGAACTACATAACTTAGTATAATACTTAAATGATCTAAAAATCCTGTAGCTCTAAGTAAAGAAACAGCCATCATAAGACCAAGTATAGTTGGAAAAATTAAATATACTGTTTTGACACCTTCAAAAACACCTTCTTTAAAAACCTCAAATATATCAACTTTTTTAAATAAACTGTATGCTAAAACAAAAAGTAGAAAAAAAGGTATAACACCATTAGTAAAATATGTAATTAAAAAATTAAAATACTCCATATACTACTCCTTTACAAATATATCAATAACTTTTGTAAATATAACAGCAATAATAGTAGTTAGTGTTGTGGCAACCAATCCTGCACCTATTATTTCTTGAGGGCTTACAGAATTGTATTGACTTCTATATGCTATAATATTTATAGAAATAAGTTGCAAACTTGACATATTAATAATTAAAAAATTGCACATCTCTTTAGTTGCAACACCCTGTTTTGGATTATTTTTGTTTAACTCCATAATAGCATTTATTCCTGCTGGTGTAGCAACATAGGACAAACCTAGCAAATTTGCTACAAAATTAATTGCAATATATTTCATTGCCTTACTATCTTTGTTTATAGTTGGAAATAAAAATTTTAAAATAGGCATTAATGCTTTACATAATATATCAACTATACCAGCCATTTCAGCCATTTTAATTATTCCTGACCATATAGCCATAATCCCAGTAATATTAATTATAAGATTTACACTTTCTTTTCCAGACAAAATCATTTCGTTCATAACTAAATCTGTCTTTCCGAAAATAAATGCATAAATGAGTGAAATTATTAACATTGCGCCCCAAATAATATTTAACATATAAACTCTCCTTTTAAATTTTTTAATATAAAGTATATTTTAAAACAATATCTTTTGAGTTTTTTAATTTATTTTTTTACGCCATAATGTAAATTTTGATGTCTGAACCTTTGTTAATAAAAGTAATCTAAAAGGTATATTGAAAAGTTAAATTTCCATTTGTAAAATATTGTATTTTTCAACCCTTACCATAGTACTATTTTGAAAAAATTACTAGTTTTTACCTTTCATTTTGTTTACTTTTGTATAAAAATAATGTATAATGTAACTGTAAATGTAATTTTGTATTTTAATAGGAGGCATTTTATGAAAGCTACAGGTATTGTAAGGAAAATCGATGAGCTCGGACGCGTTGTGCTCCCCATAGAACTGCGCCGCAACCTTAATATTAACGAAAAAGATTCTATAGAAATCTATGTGGAGGAAGATAAAATTATACTTAAAAAATATGAACCATGTGATGTGTTTACAGGTGAAACAGATGAACTTGTTGAGTATAATGGTAAACTTGTTTCAAAATTTACTATTAGAGAATTATCAAAACTACTTTAATTTTTCCAAAATTTTTATTTTTCATTACTAAAAAAGACTTATCGTGGGGAGAGTCTTTTTTTTATACAAAATCTTATTTTTAGCTCCTTGCATATTTTTTTAAAAAAATAGAAATAATTATAATATATGGCAACGTTTCAAAATTTAAGAAATGGCACATTGCAAAAGAAAAAATCAAATTTTCATACTTTTGACAAAGGCATTAAATGGCGAGATGAAAATGGATTTTTCTATATTTTGTAATGAAGCCATATTATATGTAGGAGGTTTTTTATGAGTAGTTTTACAAAAAAAGATTTAATTATTATTGAAGATTTAATATATAATCAAACTGTATTAAGTAAAAAATATAAAGACTATAGTGAAAGTTCTTTAGACATTGAAGTGAAAAATATGTTTGCAATCGCAAGTACCTCCACACTAAAAAATATAAAAGACTTGAAAAGTTTATTATAAAGGGTGTGGTATTTATGACAGAAAAAGAGATGACACAAGATGTTTTTTATTCAAATAATATGACAATAACTTTATGTACAAATGCATTAATGGAATGTAAAAATAAACATATAAGACAAAAGATTAAGGAAATACGCGATGGTTCTGAATTTTTTTATGAGGATTTAGAGAAACTATGCAGTGTAAAAGGTTACTTGCTACCTCAAAGATATGTTTCAGAAGTTGAAATCGAAAAAACGAAAAATTTTTTAGAAAAATTTTAGTAGAACATACAACTTTAAACCTTTTAATACATACACTATAAAAAGTGTGTGTAGGAGGTTAACTTTTATGAAAGCTCTTATAGTAAGTAATTTTACAGATGATAAATATTCTTTAAGTAACGATTATATACGTATGCTTGAGGCAAACAACATATTTTCAATAACATCAACAAACTTAAATCTTTTGCATATAGAAGAATATGTAAGTATGTGTGATTTAATTGTAATTACAGGTGGTGGTGATATAGACCCTATTTTATATCACGAAACAATAGATGAAAACGCAAAAAAAAATACAGATTTAGTACCGATAAAAAGAGATTTATTTGAAATACGCATAGTAAAAGAAGGTATAAAGCAAAACAAAAAAATATTAGGTATATGTAGGGGTATGCAAGTTATTAACATTGCTTTAAATGGTACATTATATCAAGATATAGAAAACCATCTTAATACAACTCACGATATAAAAATAAGAACCGATAGTATATTAAGTAAAAACTTTTTAGACACCTATATTACAGTAAATTCTGTACATCATCAAGTCATAAAAACACTTGGTACAAACTTAATAGCTTCTGCAGTATCAAAAGATGATAACTATATCGAAGCTATTGAAAGTATAGACAAAAACATATTAGGTGTACAATGGCATATGGAGCGTATAAAAGAACATTATAGTATTTTAAATTCATTTTTAAATTAAGCTTTGACCCTTGTTAACATACACTAAAGTATTTGTATACTTGGGTAACACCCTTACTAAAAGTACGCTAGAAGATGAATTTTTTTCCTCAGTAGTTTTGCTTCTCAAAACCCACTTACTACGTAAGTGTTCGGACTTCTTTCCGATACAATATTACAAAGAAAACGGTGTATTTTTAGGCGTTGCCAATGGTATATTTTTAGGCATTGTCATTAAAAAAAGCTCTATCATAATAATGAAGAGCTTTTTAATTTGAAAATTAGCAAAATATATTGAAAAAAGCCTAAATAACTGTTATAATGGTAACAATATTTAATTTTAGGAGTATAAAATGAACTTAAACTGTGCTTTAGGCGAACGTTATGAAGAAAATGAAGTGGCGAGCCTTTTGGATATAGAAAAATCAATAATAAAAACATATAGAAAAGATATTTGGAAACCATTTATACAAGCAATAAACGAGTTTAACTTAATTGAAGATGGCGATAAAATTGGTATATGTATAAGTGGTGGCAAAGATAGCTTCTTAAATGCTAAACTATTTCAAGAGTTAAAAAAGCATGGTAAAAAAGACTTTGAGCTTTTTTTTATGTCTATGGATCCGGGATTCAATGAAATAAATCGTACAACTCTTGAAAAAAATGCAAAATATCTAAACATACCTTTAAACATAAAAAATAGTGATGTATTTTCTGTAGCAGGTAAAATAGCACAAGATAACCCTTGTTATATGTGTGCTAGAATGAGAAGAGGTTTTTTGTATAACTATGCAAAGGAAAACGGTTGTAATAAAATAGCACTAGGTCATCATTATGATGATGTAATAGAAACAACGCTATTAAATCTTCTTTATGCAGGCAACTTTAAAACTATGATGCCTAGAATTAAAGCAGATAATTTTGAAGATATGGAACTTATAAGACCTATGTTTTACATACAAGAACAAGCAATAAAACGCTTTTCTTCCTTTGCAAAACTAAATTTTATGAACTGTGGTTGTACTGTAGTTGCCTCAAAAACTTCATCTAAAAGAGATGAAATTAAGCAAACAATAAAGTACTTAAAAATGTTAAACCCTGATGCACATAAATCTATTATGAGTTCAGCATTTAACGTACATCTTGATGCCGTTATGGGCTATAAAAAAGATGGTGAGTATCATAACTTTCTTGACAACTTTAAAAAATAATATAAAAAACTAAGGAGGATTATTGATGTTGGTAAATTTCTTTTCATCAATTATTAAATTTGTAATGTATCAAGGAATATATATTATATGTTCCCTATTTATTGGTATAATGTTATATCACCTACGTAATATTATAACAAGTCTTATTGTTAAGCCTATTTCTAAAAACTTAACAGAAACTGAAAAAGACACTGTAACAAAAACAACAAGATTTTTCGTTGTATTGGGTATAATAGCAATAACAATATGTCTGTTATTTTTATCTTTTGGAGATTTTATTTCAACAGCATTAGTTTTACCTTTTATTACTATTGTAACTGAAAAAGCTTTAGGAGTGGCGATTATTTTAGTTGTAGGTTGTATTTTATATGGCTTACGTAGAACTTTAGTAAGAAAACTTTTAACTTATTTAACAAAAGCGAATGAAAACAAAAAAGCTACTTTAGAACAAGTACTTGTTAAAGTTTTAGGAATTGCGATTGTTGGCTTATGTATAATACAACTTTTACTTTTATTTGGTGCAGACGCAACAACAATACTTGCTTTTACAGGTGCAATATCAGTTGCCTTTGGTCTAGCAGCAAAGGATTTAGTTAACGACTTTTTATCCGGCTCAATTTTTATAGTTGAAGACCAGTTTCACTTAGGCGATGTAATAACTGCAAATGGTATTACAGGACAAGTAACAAATATTAATTTGAGAACATTAATTTTACGTTCAGCAGATGGCAACACACATATAGTTCCAAATGGCACTATAACAGTTGTAACAAATCATACAAGAGAATTTTCAAAAGCAACTGTTGTTGTTGGTGTAAGTTATAAAAGTGATATAGACTTTGTGTTAAGTGTTCTAAAAGATGAAATGGCAACTGCACTAAGCGAAATAGATGAAATAACAGAAGTACCTGAAGTACATGGCATAGTTGAATTTGACTCATCAGCAGTTATGATTAGAGTTGTAGCAACTTGTGTACCAGGTGGACATTGGTCAACAGAGCGTGAATTGCGTCGCCGTATTAAACTAAGATTTGATAAAGAAAATATCGAAATACCTTTCAAACAACACGTAGTTACAATAAACAAGGAGCAATAAAATGAAAGAAAAACAAGGTGTATTAGGCTATAACATTGGTGACATTATAATCACAAAAAAGCAACACCCCTGTGGTGAAACAAAATGGGAAATCACACGTGTTGGCATAGATTTTAAGATAAAATGCCTTGGTTGTGGTCACATAGTAATGTTACCACGAGAAAAATTTTTAAAAGCAGTAAAGAAAAAATTAGATTAATGCAAAATAATAAGAGGTAAAAAGAAACTTGCAGTTTAGGTTTCTTTTTACCTCTTAATTTATTAAATAAAATTATACATTTTTAAATATTATATCATGGTGTTTAAATACGACATCTAAATCTGAACTAATCCCTGTTTTTAAAGAACGATTATCTATTTTAATGTTCAATTCTTCGTTTGACAATTCACCATAAGCAAACTCAAAAAGTAAAGTTAAAAGTTCCGAGCCTTCATCAACAGATTTATTATATAAATCAATAAAAGATGTTGTATGCTTTAGAGTGTTATCCCAAGGAGAACACCATTCTTTGTTTTTTAAATTTAAAAAATCAAAAGAAAAATTATCACTTTCTTGAATTAATGAAGTTATAAGTTCTTCACCTATAGTGATTTTCTCACCAAACTCCATTAAAGTTTTTTGTTTAGGCGTAATGCTGTGTAAAGCTTTAATCATAAAAGACATATATTTAAGTGATTTTTTAATATCACTTTCTTTAACTTGACGGTTATATACTTTACTTATTGTACTTGCTAATATTTTTGCAATAATCTCTTGTTGTCTACTTGTAGAAATAAAAAGCTCATGCATTTTTTCTTTTCTTGGAACATCACTTTTTAAAGCTTTATAAAGCATATCATCAATATTTGATTCAAGTTTTCTATGAAGCAAACTATATCTAAGTTGAAAAGGTTGTCTACCTTTTTTGCTAAAGCCAGATTTATAGTATATATAAGGGTGCGCATGTACATCAAGTACATAATGTGTCAAATACCCTGCTATATAAGCATATGCTATTTCTTTATCTTCTTCACTATCTAAGCAGTTTGTTTCTTCTATCATAGTAACAAAAAAACTATTTATATTTCTTTGGTGCAATATTTGTCCTAAGTTTCTTGAGTTTTTATTAAAAAAACTTGTGAAATGGTAAAAAAACAAATCTGGACCTTGTGTACCTATATAAAAAACTTCTTTATGTTTATTTACAGTATTTTTAAAATCATCATTTATTTCATTTAATATGGCTTCGCCACCTATTAAATGTGTTATTAAACCTGGTATTTTAAATACCCCCTTAAAAATTTATTTTATTATATAAAATTATTGAATTTAGTATAAAAAACAACTATACTTAGTATACCACATAAATATAACGAAAGGAATAGTTTTTTAAAAAATCCCTAAATTGCCACAATTTTTTTTGTGAAAATTTTACAATAGTAATAATAAATTCAAATATTCACTATAATTAGAGGGTGCTGAAAAAGTCAAAAAAGAAAAAAATATTACTAATGACAATGGCACAAAAATAGTGAGATGCTATATGCAAGATGATTTGCAAAGCAAATCATCAAGTCGAGCGTAATTTTT
>JBKECM010000140.1:0-1526 GCA_047974615.1 Lachnospirales bacterium | reverse complement strand
ATTAGATGATTTTTTCAATGATGAACTGTTTTTAAATTTAGGCAAAGAAAAAGACTTAGAATAATTATCTTTCTAAGTCTTTTTTGATTTATATATTTCCAATCAGTATTTATTTTTATGAAATTCAGATTTCTATATTTTGTTTGATTATCTCAAGCTGTTTAATTCTTCTCTTGTAAGTTCAGACAACTCTAATATATCTTCATCTGAAAACCCTTTATTTAAAAGTTTCTTAGCCATTAATAGTTTCTGTTCTATTTGACCTTCTGCTTTTCCTTTTTCTTCAGCATACTTGAGTTTAGCAAATTCATCCATTCTTACTTTTTCTCGTTCTTCATAAGCCGTTAATGTCGAAGGGTCACTACTTAAAAAATACAATTTTTCTACTGGTTTTTCAAAAGTTTTGTCTATCTCTTTTAACATATCTAGTTCCTCCTCGCTCTCAGCATTAAAAAATTTAACCCATAATTCTTTTTTATTAGTTGTATCTATGTTATTCAAATCAAGTTTTTTAAGTTCCAAAAAATCAATTCTTAACAAATCACTTAAAATAGTATGTCTATCTTTTTCAGAAAAGTAAAATGTACTGTAAAAATCTTCTGTATCATTGAACAAATCAAAGTCAACAATATTGAGTGCTACTGTTTGCTTTAAATCTCCGTATTGTAAACCTTTTACACCTTGACCAGATAAACGTCTACTTGTATAAAATATACTTCTTTCAATAAATCCGAAGTGATTTAATTTTTGTATTTCTACATTTACAAGTGTGCCATCACTTAATTTTGCATTTACATCAAAAATAATTGTTTTATCATCTTCAAATTCTTTGTCGCCAGTTCTATCTACTAATGTTATTTCTTCTACTTGTTTTTGCCCAAAACCTATGCAATCCTCTAACAATTTCTTAAGAATTACATTTTTATCTGCATTATCAAAAAATATTCTTTTAAATAAATAATCGTTTTTAGGCGATAAAATTCTTTTTCTGCTCATAATATCACACCTTCTTTAATTATACTATAAAGGTATAATCAAGTCTTATTAAATAAGCCTTTGAGTTATTTAAATTATACCATAAATTCGTTACTTTATCCATAAAGTTAGACTAATAATAATTTTTTATTTTGTTTTCTTGCAGCAAGTATTGCCTTAACAACATCATACTCTGGTTTTAAATCTTCATATTCTAATCTAACTTCATCATCTTGTAAAATTTCAGCTTTAATTTCTTGTAAATTCATCTATTTTCCACCTTTAATAAGTATAAATTTTATTTATACTTATTATTATAGTGGAATATACTCCATTTTATCAATACTTTTATTTCTTCTTACTCTCAAATTCCATTTTAAAACTTGCGTATTTACTATAACTATCATCAAATTTTAAAATACAGTTAAATTTCTTGCCTGTCTTAGCTGAATGGCAACCAGTTAGTTTAGTTGAGCCTTTTTCAAGTAATTCAATCACCATTTTTAATGTTAAATCTTTCTTTATAGCTTTGAAAAATTTATTATCTTTCC
>JBKECM010000066.1:0-8414 GCA_047974615.1 Lachnospirales bacterium | reverse complement strand
CATAAATTTCCCTTTGTCTTTTTAGTGATGAAAAAAATCTACTTGATTGTCCAACGAGTAAATATCTGTCGGGATATCTTTTTTGTAAGTCGAGCAATATTTTTGCTTCCTCTACACTATTTACTAAGGGCTTTGTACATATTACATTTTTACCTGATTCAAAAGCCATACTTATATGTTCGATATGTAAATTATCAGGAGTGTATATCGCAACTATGTCGAGGTCTTCCTTTAACATTTCTTCATAAGATGTAAAACTTTTTTCAATTTGCAAATCTTTTTGCACAAATTCTACAAGTTCCTTATTTGAATCACAAATAGAAGTAAGCTTAAGCTCAGGGTGATTACTGATTCCCTTAGCTAAGCCTTTCCCCTCGCCCATACCTATGATACCAATTTTAAATTCTTTACCAATTTTCGAAAATCTTTTTTTTCCTTCCATAATTAAATCTCCTTAATATCTACATCACAACTACAATTAGTAACTGAAACTTTATACACTTTATTTTTATAGTTCATATTAAATTTTATTTCTGTTATATTATCTGGTAACTGTGGTTTAAATTCTAACTTTTCTGTAAACATTGGATTTACAAGTCCTGCAAATCCGTAAATTATACTTTGATAAATACCACCACAATTGGCTATATGAATACCTTCTCCACATTCATTATTTATAAAATCTATCTCACACGACTTTGTAAAGTATTTTAAAGCATCTTCTTTATTTTCAAGCTTTGAGAATAAAACACTATGAATTATGTATGACAATGAAGAATCGTGGGTAGTAATTGGCAAGTAATAATCCATTGCATTTTTTAAATATTCTCTATCAAAGGATTTTTCAAATAAATATAACAGGCAAGTAACGTCACCTTGTTTTAACGCCTTAACTCTATAGTTTTTTTCCTGAGAAATAAATCTACCAAAGGGTTCTTCTCTATTCAACCACACCTTTTCAAAGTCTACATCTTCAAATTCATCAAAACCCGCACATTGCCATATCATCTTTTTACTAGTGTCTATAGGCAAATAAAAATTTTCTGAAACATTTTGAAAATTACAAATACTATCCTCTTCAATATTAAATTCTTTTAAAAGTTCAACTGTCTTTTTAAGTACAAATTTTGCCATATAATTTGTAAAAGCATTATCATTTGTAAATGCTAAGTATTCATCTGGGCCCATTACCCCTTTTAGATGAAATTTATTATCTTTTTGAAGACTAACTCTAGAACATATAAATTTTGAAACTTCACATAACACATCAATAAATTTTTCTCTCATTGTTACTTTATCTTCAGTAACTATGTAATACTGGTACATCGCATATACAATATCAAAGCTTACATGTATTTCAAAGTCCTTATATTGCCAATTAGAGCATTGTTCATTTCCACTTATGCTTGACTCCCAAGGAAATTTTGCCCCATCATATCCGTAGGACTTTGCATTAGATATTGCTTCTTTTAAAGTATTATATCTAAACATTAATAATTCTTTAGCATATTTAGGATTTGTGTATAGATAAAATGGCAACAAGTAAATTTCTGTATCCCAAAAATAATGTCCAAAATATGCCTCACCACACACTCCCTTAGCATCAATAGCAACGAATTCATCATCTCTTTTCTTACTTCTATTTAAGTGATATATTGCAAATCTTACATACTTTTGAATGTCTTTATCACCCTCAATTATAACATCTGATTTTTCCCAAATTTCATTACACCCTTGAAGATGATTTTCCAAATTGAATTTATAGTTTTCTATATCATTTTCTACATAATCTCTATTTGTTTTAATAAAAGTAACTTTTTCTAATGATACGGATTTTTCAAATGTAAAAAAATTACTTACCCTATTATTTTTTATTAAATAGATTTCAAATTTTCCATTACATATATCCCTTTGTGCTATTTCCACTATAGAATTAAGGTCTGTTGTAACTTTTACATTTTTGTATCCATCATTCACATTAATATCATACTTCTCAAAATGGTTGTATCCATTCGTTGTTACGCTAGCATCTACAAAGCTTTCTAATTTAAAAGTCTTTTCACTTAAAGTTGAAATCACAATCTCTTGATTACAATAATTACTATTCTCTCTATCACAAACCCTTTTTGATAAAATAGTAAACTCTTCATTATCATAAGTAAAAGTTAGCTCATAGGAGTAAATGCTACTTTTCATATCTAGTGTTTGTTTAAAATCTTTAACGTCACTAAGTATCTCTATTTTATTATTTTCGTAATATAAGTTAAACCCCATAAAATATGGTAAATTAACCATTTCTTCATTTAACAATGGGTGATTGCCTATAACTCCAGATATAAAAGTTCCCCATTTACCATAAACATTACGTGGTTTTTCTAAAGTTACATTGTCTGGAAAACGCATATAAACATCATTTTGACTTGTAAAAGCAACGTCAAACTCAAAGGAAGCTCTTAAATTTAAGTAGCCATTACCAATTGACATTAATGCTTCATAGGGCTTTATTAACTCCTTATTATAAGTGTTATTTTCTACAAGAAACATAATTTCTCCTTAATCATTAATTATTTTAATTAACTTGTCGAGCATAGCAATACCAAGATAATTCCCAGCAAAATTCCTACTCTGATTACCTTTACCTGCTGAAAAGTCAAAGGAAGTAATTATCATTTTTTCCTTATCATCTTCCAGTAAAAAAGCACGTTCATAAGTTTTAAAGTTTCTATTGTCTATTCTTTTAACTAATGATGTATACTTAGGATACAACTCTTTAACCATTACGCTATCAAATGCAATAGATGTTGTTAAAGATATAAAATTCAGTCCATCATAACCTCTATGCTTAAGTTCATCTAGATACTTATTTTTGAAGATTTTTTTCACATTTTCTCTCCAAAAAGGTACTTTGTCGTAACTTAAATATCCGTATCCTGTTTGCACATATAAAATTTTTACATTTTTTTCACGTAGTTTTTCAATATCTTCATTAAAATGAGTAGTTACAAGAGTACAGTTGGAAAGGCTTTTATAATCATTAACATATTCACATTCTAAAATATTTTCTATATCTTCAAAAAGATTACCATTATCATATAAATAGAATTTTGGAGTATTATATTTTCTTGGATACACCCAAATATCCCAGTCATTTGTGTATTCACCGATTTTAGCAACTAATTTATATCTATTTATACTAGTACTCTCAAGGGTTTTTATGGATAAATCTATATAGTACTTAGATTTACAGTTTTCAATAACACATTTTGTTTCACTAGTATATACTTCTTTTTCATCTTCATCATATAGTTTAATAACTAGAAAATTTTCTAAGTCATTAGGTAAATGACTTGATATTACAATTCTATTATTTATATAATCTCCACTTAAAAAATTAAAAATATCTTTGCTTTCGTATATGTCACTGCCCCTATACCAAGTTCTACCGAGTTTTGGTAACATACTAATAGTTACATCGCCATTGATTTTTTTCATATCCTCATTGCTAAACTTAGGATTGCCAAGGTCATCAATTATACCACAACTAGTAATTGGTACATCTCTAATTGCAGTAATGCTATATCCCGATATACTATCATTACTACGGGTAGTTTCGAGATTATATTTCCTTACATCATAGGCTTTTTTTAACCCTAACGCTTCTAATTCCTTAAGTAAATTGCCATAACCATATTCATTAACAGTTTCTTCAAAAAAGTAAATCGGATTATCTGAGCCAAAACCAGCGTGTACATATCTAAGTAAGTTTTCACTAAAATCTGAACTTGCCCAAAAAGGCTTAAACCCTAACTTTTCAATTACACAATTAAGATTTCTGAAGCTATCCATATCATTGTATTCGCCAAAAAGCCAAGGCTTTTTCTCTCTACTTTCGTGGTTAAAAGCATTAATTAAATTTTGCATATTGTTTATTTCAGGGTAAAAGTGGTAGTCATATATATCAGTTTTTGTATTTATGTTACCATCATAACATTCGCCACTTCCACTATTATCACATATTATTGCTAAAGATTTATAGCTTTTAATTTCGTCATATATTTTATTAATTCGTTCTATAGAAACGGTAGAATCCAATTCACAACCAATACTAACTAAAAGTAAAGATGGATTGTCAATAAATTTTTTAATCATATTCGGATATTGCTTTTCAATTCTATTGTTTAAATATCCATTGTCGTAGGGTAACCATAATGGTAACTCTTGCCATACTAGTATTCCTAGTTCATTACATACTTCAAAGTAATATGGGTCGGGTATAAATAAGCAAAATTTTACTGCATTAAATCCTTGATTTTTTATTGTCATTACTTCTTCATATATTTTTTTATGACTTATGCTAAATGACATTTCCTCTGGGTAATATCCCCAATGTAAAATAGCTCTATAATAGATTCTATTACCATTTAGTAGTATTTTTTCATTATCTATTTCTATTTTTCTAAAGCCTCTTTTAAATTTTACACTATCTTGTATTTCGTCATTTTTTAATAGTCTTACTTCTATTTCATAAAGATTAGGACTATAAGTTGACCAAGGCAAAACATCTTCAAATTTAAATAAAAGCACTTCTTCTTCCTTTTGGTTACATGAACTTACATTGTAATTATTTGTTAAAGTATCACCTCTTGGACTAATTACTTCAATTTCTATATTACAGTCTTCCTTTGAATTATGATTGCAAGTTATTTCAAATCTTTTATCATCATAATTAGCAAAGGCTCTACAATCTACAATATTTATATTTGCCTTTTCTTCTATATATACAGGTCTAAATATTCCTGAAAAAGGAAATAAAACATCAGGTATAAATCCAAGTAATAAACTCCTAAAAAAGTAAGGACTCTCTTTTTCAAATGACGGTCTTGTTATTTTAATTTCAATATTATTTTCTTCTTTTAAAAAGCTAGTTACATCAATTTTAAAATGTTCCCATATCCCCTCGGAAGATGTAATATTATTTCCATTTATAAAAATATCGTATCCATAGGATATTCCCTCACAATTTAGTATATACTTTTTGTTAATTTTTTTGTCGACACTAAAGCATCTAAAATAACTATAGTTGTATTTTTCATCTTTTTTATCTACAAATTTTTCAATTACATTGGGTACAGTAATTTCAAGACTTGTATCATTAAACCTAAGTTCCCATTTTCCACATAAATCAATCATATTTATCTCCTATCTTTTAATACCTGACGAGGCAACACTTGATTCTATTTGCTCTTGAGCAAAGGCATATATAACACAACAAGAATAATTAACAAGGTAAGCGTAGCAAAGGTTTTTGCATAGTCAAAAGAAAAGTCACTATTAAAGAAATTTGTCATTATAGGTAAAGTCCTATTTGCTTCACTAATCGTTAATAAACTCGCAAAATAGTATTCATTCCAGTTTGCAAGAAACATTAACATACCAGCTGTAACAATCCCACCCTTTTGCAAGAGGAAGATTGATAGTAGTAAATTTTTTAAATATACTCGCCCCATCAATTAAAGCAGCCTCATCAAGACTTTTTGGTACAGCTATAAAACTTGCTTTAAGTATGAATATTGATAAAGCCATACCTAATGAAATATATACAAGTATAAGACTACCCTTTGTATCATACAAATTAAGTTTGTATATTAATGAAAAAATCGACTGTGTTCTTGCGTGAGCTGGTACAAGTAAAGTAATAGTGAAGAGTGCATAAATCACATTCTTGAATTTGAAATTATACTTTGTAAGTACATAAGCTGCCATCTAATATATTGGCAGAGCTATAGCAACAGATATTATTGAGAGAAAAAGTGAATTAAATGCATACATAGGAAATTTATAATTCACTAATATATATTTATATGCCTCTATATTAAAGGAAGATGGTAAAACAAAAGGTCCAACTAATCTTTCCCCATTAGTTTTAAATGATGATATAACAACCCAAATAAGAAGAAAAATACTTACAAGTAGTACACTAATCATTACAATATACATTAAAATTTTAAAAAATACTTTTATTAGTTTACTCAATCATTCCACCCCTATCTAGTATATTGTTTCATTCATTTTAAACAGTTTATTAATTACAATCATAGTTATAATCCCAAATACAATCATAAAAACGACCATAGCATTAGCATATCCATAATTGTAATCTTTAATTTTATCCACCATCAATATAGGAACATTAGTAGTGTCTGTACCGAGTCCACCACCAGTAATTAGTTTTATACTTTCATACATAACTATACAATATGCTATAGAAGTAATAATAGCAGTACCAATAGATCGTTTGCGAAGAGATAGATCAATGTTAAATACCATTCTAAGTTTTGAAGCCCATCTATTGTAGCAGACTCGTGAAGTTCCTTCGGTATAGCCATTAAATCACCTTGTACAAGTAATGACACAACAACTGCAAAAAATAACCAAGTAAAAGTAACAGCCCAAAAAGCGTAGTTCGGAGCAACAATCCACTGAACATTAAACACATCATTAAATATTCTAATTATTTCATTTAAAAAACCAAGGCCATTATCAAACACAGACTTGAACATAATCGACCAAGCAGCTACAGATATAACATTAGGTATCATAAAAGCCATTCATGTAAATTTAAAGCCAAATGGCTTTTCGTGTAATACAAAGGCAACTAATACTCCATATCTAATGTGAAATGTTTCAGGCAAAATTGTCCACTTTTTTAGATTTGTAACACTATTAATGAAACTTGAGGAGCTAAATATTTTTATATAATTTTCAAAAAAATGAACTCCATATATCCTCTTCCATTCCACTATGTAAAAGAGGTTACAAAAACAGTAATACTAGGTATTAAATAAAAAATAGAAAAACAATTAGTGTTGGTAATAGATAAATAAATATGAATATATTTTATTTAATTTTTCGGCTTTCTACTGACACATTTACCTCCTTTTTAAAATAGGTAGTATTTATGTAAAGTTATATGGTTATATTGCATTTTGCAACGTTGCCATATAACACTATTTAAAACACTACCTATTTCTTAAATTTACTCGTTCGTATAATTTGTTACTTCATCGCAGAACTCTTATGGAGTAATACTACTAGTAAATAGCAATGGATTATTACTTATAGCACTCATAGTTGTAGATGAAACTATTTCGTGTAAGTAAGGAACATAACTTGTATCTTCATTTGTAGCATTTGCAAAGTCTGTCATAAGCTTATTATTTGACAAAACTTCTACAAATTCATCTGAATATTTTAAGTTTGGATTAGCACCACCCTCAGCTAACATCATTGATTCTAACCCTTCCTGTGAATTAATAAATTCTAAAAATGCTAAGGTAAGTTCTTTCTCCTTAGATGTCGCCTTTGCTGACACATACCCCTAATAAATGTTAGGATTAGCTATGACAACATTTTCTGGAAAATAGTACCTGTAACATTTCCACCATCAAATCCCTCACTCCAGTCAACTGCTCTTTCTCCGTCTGGATTAAACACATCAATAATCCATTGACCATTTGCATAACTCCTACTGTCTTATTAATAAAGGCATTCTCAACGTCTGGATAGTCTTTACCTAGTCCGCCTTCCAAACCAGCCTTATCATAAAAATCTTTTATGATTGTAAAAGTTTCAACCCACTAAGTGTCACTAAAATCGCTAATTTTTCAGTAGCACCAGCATATAAAATTTCTTTACCACCATCTAATGAACCCAAAATAGCAACTGTTATAAGGTTAACTGTCCAAGCATCGTTTATATTTTGAAATCCATAAGTTGTGCCAACACTACTCATTTCATCACCCAGTTGTTCCAATTCATTTCCTTTACATCGCTACTTGGAGTAAATATATTTTCATCTATAAGCTGGCATTTTAAATACAGTTACACCTGTATCTATATTTTCAGCTTGATTACCTCCATTATCCGTTGTTACAGTATCATTTGTTGCACAACGACTTAATACAAGAGTAATCACTATGCTAATTCTTAAAATTTTTTTCATCTATTATCTCATTAAGTTCGTAATTTATTGTACACGTGTACAATGATATGCTTTCATTATACTATTTCTACAAAAAAATGTCAATACTTTTTATATTTTTTATAAAATCACAATATGAAACTTAATAGATATTAAAATAATCAAATTGTATCTAATTTATTAAAGAGTTTGTCTGAAAAATATATTAAAAACAAACTCATATTAAATAAAATTTTGATTTACATATGCTACTTTCTCTTACCTATTAAAATTTGGTATAAATATATAAGACAACGTGGTATAAAGCTTACTTAACTTGTCTTTTTGAAAATATTTCAAGATTCAAAGAGCCAGAGGTAAAAAGTAGCAATCGCTGAAAGCGACTTGGTCTTGACAAACAAAGAGATAAAAATGCTATACTAAATTAAAAGGC
>JBKECM010000017.1:0-1839 GCA_047974615.1 Lachnospirales bacterium | reverse complement strand
TTTGGCGATTTACCTAGACTTGAATTATTTGCACGAGAAGAAAAGGACGGTTGGGTAACTTTTGGTAATGAAATAGATGGGCTAGATATTAGTGAAGCTATTCAAAGATATTTCAACAAAGAATTACCTAAATAGTAAGAAAAATAATAATATGAAAAAAAGACTTTTAAATGAGTTTAGGTTTACCTAAAATTTTATTTAGAAGTCTTTTGTTTTTTAGGAGGTATACCAAATGAAACAAATATATATTTCAAGTCCATTAACCGATGATTTAGATGAAAGTGTAGCATACGCAAGAGATTATTGCAAAATCTCAAGTCTGGAAGGCATATTACCATTATCGTCAACATTAATATTTACAGAATTTTTAAATGAGAAAATTCTTGAAGAAAGTAATGTAATGAGAGAATTAAGTTCAGAGCTTTTAAAAAGAAGTGATGAACTATGGATAATGGGTAACAATGTTACAGAATTTATGAAAGCAGACATTGAGTGTGCTATGGAAAACAATATACCGATATTTAATATACATTATCCATATAGTACAGATTTATATCCTACAAGTATTGATAGAGAAAGACTTCTTAGTACAAGAGATGTAATTTTTGGTAGTAGAGAGCAAGATTATGAAGGCGAAATTGTATTGTTAAATCAAGATAATATTATGAGGGAGTATAAAACATCTCAAAATCAACTTTATATCGCAACACATGGACCGGGAACAAGAGTTGATTACAAAAGTGATACCGTACACTTGAAAAATGTTTTTGATGATGAACTTATGACGGTTGGAAGAAATGATATTTTAGGTATCGTAAAACCAGAGGTATTAGAAGAAGTTCAAGAAAAGGTTGAAAATTTAAAACAAGCTGAAAATGAAAGTAACGATGTGACTTATGAAACCGAGCAAGAGAGTGGCGGTATGGGTTTTAATTAGTAATGTGTTAATTAATGCTGGTATTTAATAAAATTTAAAAGCCTTTAGACTTAATTGTTTAAAGGTTTTTTAATGTCTAGGAGGTGAATTATGCTCGATTTTGTATTTAATATTGAAGAAATATTAAATGATTTTTTTGACTATATATACACTGGTTTAGTTGGGTTTCTATCAGAATTATTTACAATGATAGATGGGCTAGGAGTAGCAGTATTCAAGTACGATTGGATAAAAGGCATAATACAATTTTTTTCATACTTTGGTTGGGCTATGTTTACAGTAGGTTTTATAATAGCAGTTTTTGAACTTACTATTGAGATGCAAAATGGTAAAGGTAGTTTCAAAGATATATTTTTGAATATAATCAAAGGTTTTATGGCTACATCGCTTTTTACGGTGTTACCAATAGAACTGTATAGTTTTGCAATTTTTATACAAGGTAGTTTGTCACAAGACATAATAGGACTTTACGAAACGGAAGGTGTTGGAGCATTAGGAACAGCAGTATTGACTAGCCTAGTGGGGATTTTAAACCCAGCAAGTGGTGTTGTAGGAGTATTTCTATTAATATTTTTTGTAGTAATGATAGGTTATGCAATGCTGAAAGTGTTTTTTGCTAACATCAAACGTGGTGGCATTTTACTAATACTTATAGCAGTTGGAAGTTTGTATATGTTTTCAGTACCTCGTGGATATGTGGACGGATTTGTAGGTTGGTGTAAACAAGTAATAGCTTTATGCTTAACAGCATTTTTACAAACTTTAATATTGACAGTTGGACTACTAACCATAAATGAAAATATACTTATCGGTTTAGGACTTATGTTAAGTGCAACAGAAGTACCAAGAATTGCAGGACATTTTGGTCTTGATACAACTACAAAAAATAACTTAGGAAGTAG
>JBKECM010000122.1:0-19725 GCA_047974615.1 Lachnospirales bacterium | reverse complement strand
ACTTGTAATCAGCAGGTTACCGGTTCAAGTCCGGTCGTCGGCTTATGGACCTTTAGCTCAACTGGTCAGAGCACCCGGCTCATAACCGGGCGGTTCTGGGTTCGAGTCCCAGAGGGTCCATTTGAAAAGCAAAATCCTATGATTTTGCTTTTTTTTTGTTGGAGCTTTAGCGAAAAAACCACCAGTTTACCGAAACTGCTGAAAAAGTCCATAATTAATTAACCAAAATACACTATAAATTTACAAACTAAAGTGATATAATAGATTTATAAACTGTAAGAGGTTTATAAATGTTAAATATAGAAAAACAGCTTAAGTTATCAGAATTTATAAGAATATACTACTTAATTACATCTAAAGATCATATACTGCGAAAAATTACAGAAAACATAGATTTCTCATTTGTAAATAAACTTCAGTAGTTTTCTTGCAGAAAACCCACTTATGGCGTCCCCACTTCTTTGCGGTACATAATGGAAGAAAGTTATTGTAAAAACTTTGGTCGACCAGCCTATGAAAAATTAGAAAAATCCTATCAATTGCATAGGAAAAATTTAAGTATTATATTAAGATTTATGTATTTATATTTGAATTAAAAAAGTGAGTTTATTTCAGCAGCTTCGCATATAATTATTTATGTTTATATAGTAATATTACATAAAACGTGCATAATGCAAACAAGTAAGCTGAAAATTTTTGATTTTAATTTTATTTTCAGTTTGATTATATATGTTGCCATTATTAACCACAATATAGCTCGTGGTTTCTTTTTTGAAAGCAAAGTTTTTTGTAATAGTAATCAAACAAAACAGGTATCTAGATTTTCACCTATATACCTGTTTTGTTTAATTGTTATATTCCTATTCAGTTGCTATAAATTGTCCTTAAGTGAATTTCGCTATAGTGAAATTATTACATTCCTTTTTGAAAAAAACAACTGTCAGTGTTGCAAAAATTGCACAATATTACCATTTAATATTGAAAAAAATTTAATAAGGCTATATAATAAAATAAAAAAGGTTGGAAAGCTTATGGAGTGGAGTTTATATAAATTTAAGGAAAAAATTTATAAGATAATAGAAAAAGATGACTCAGGTGATATTCTTAGTCGTGGTATTGATATTTTAATACTAACTATGATTTTTGTAAATGTATTTATAATTGTAGTTGAGTCTTTTTATGATGGGGTAAATGACCCTGAAATGAGCCAGTTTTTAGAATCTTTATTCAGTTCTCTTGAAATTTTAGTTGTTGTAACTTTTACTACGGAATATATACTAAGACTTTTTGTGTCTGATATGAGATTTCGTGGTATAAGTAGAACTAAGGCTTTTTTGAGAACCTTTTTTATGCCACTTGCATTACTTGAGTTAATTGCTTTGTTACCTTTTTATGTTGACTATTTTGAACTTGGTTTTAGTATCGCTGGTGCTAAGTCTTTTCGTTTTTTACTTATGCTAAAAGTTGGTAAGTATTTTAGTTCTTTTAATCTTATAGGTGACGTTATTAAGAAGAAAAAAAATATTTTGCTTGCTGTTATGGCTATTATGCTTATTGTTATTTTGTCAGCTTCTGTTTTTATGTATTATATAGAAAACCCTGCACAACCAGAAAACTTTCCTAATATACTTACTACTCTGTGGTGGGGCGTAGTTACTTTAACTACTGTTGGATATGGTGATGTGTATCCTATAACCATTTTTGGTAGAATACTTGCTGGTGTTGTTTCTATAGCTGGTATTGGTATTGTTGCTTTGCCTACTGGTATTATTTCTTCTGGTTTCTTAGAAGAACTTGATTTACAGTCGTTGGACGATGATGAAGTTTTTGAAAAAGGTATAAAGGCTGTTACTCACAAAAGGGATACAATTAGAAAACAAAAGTTCTATTGTAATAACTGTGGCAGTGAAATGCATATTGTTACTACAAGTGGAAATAAGGAGTAAACTATGAATGATAAAAAACTTTTTGATGCAAAAAATTTAATTATTACTTTTTTAAGTGCTATAGTTTTAATTTTACTTATAATTATTTTTTCAAATTCATTAGAAACAAAAAAGGTTAATACTGCTGAAGATAATTTTTATGCTAGTTTGAATTTAACTGCAAATGAAATTAATGCAATAGATGAGATGCAGAAAAAAACAATAAAGTACGGTGTTTTAGGAGAAAATAAGGTTTATTCTATAGTTGCTGAAGAAATTGCTACTGCTTTTGGCTTTGAAACATTACCCGTTACATATGATAATATGGAAAGTATGCTTGAAGATGTTACCAGCGAATATTTAGACTTTACAACAAATATTATGGCAACTCCTCAAAATATAATTAAATTTGATTTTTCAACGCCTATTTTAAAATATAATTTACATTATTTTTACAATGAAGATAAATATAATTCAGAAACAATAGAAAATGAACTTATTTCAAAAGAATATGTTGTTAATTTAGGGTATCCTGCCGGTCACGCATATTCTGAACTTATAGTTGAAATGTATAATGAGATGTATGACGTAAATCTTGTAGCTGTGGAAGATTCAGATGCTGTTTATTCTTTAATTATGAATGGCGAAATAGACATATATATTGGAGATATTTCAAAATATTTTGAACTTGGAGTTATGGAAAATATAGGTATAACTAAGCTTGAGAATATGGATATTCCCTTTATGCACCTTGTTAACCGTAAGGATAGTAACCCTTATTTTATTTCTGCTGTAATTAAACTTTTAGAAGATAAAGAATTTAGCGAAAATTTAAGTAGAAAAACAAGTAACTATGAAAACAACGTTATATATGAAACACTTGTTGAACGTAGAAAAACTAGAATTTTTGATACCGATAAAACTTATCAATTTCACATACGTGAACTTGAGCCTTATGCATATTATGATGAGAACAACAATATTGTTGGATTGCAAGTCGATGTTCTAGAAAAAATATTTGATGATTATGGTTTAAAATATAATATCGAATTTATAGATACTAGTAATTCAAAATCTTTAATTGAAATTACAGATTATGAAAATTATGATATATTTTTGCCTTCTATTTTGGCAGAAGAAACGGAAGATTTATATATAACATCAAGTACTTTAAGAGAAAGTAAAGAAGTTATTGTTGGTCTTGAAAGTGAGAACTGGGAAAATCTTACGACCATACATGATATGTATTCTTATAAAATAGGTATTTTGGATAATATTTTTTATGATTGGTACACTAAAGAGCATTTTTACACACAAAGCAATATTGTAAAATATCGTAATATTGAACAAATCATACGTGACTTGCAACGAGGCACTTTAGATTTTGCAATTTTACCTGCAACTACTTTTAATAATTATGCTTATGAAAATTCTATACTTGATGTTGAAGTTGTCGAAAATATATCACTTGAACCAATGAATTTTGTTTACACTTTTATTAATAACGAAAACAATCAAATTTTACTTAAAGAATTTAATATTGCTTTAGAAAATTTAGATTATACTGAAATATTGCAAAAATATGAAGAAAGTGGTTATACCCTTAAGGATTTATATGAAACACAAACTAACGTTATTAGCACCTTGGCTGTTGTAATTACTGTTATTTTTGCCTTTATAATTGTGCTTTTAACTATCACAACTTTACGTAGTAATCAAAAGGCAAATATTGATATTTTAACAAAACTATATAATAGCAGAAAACTTAAAAAATATATTGAAAAGCATAAATTTTCAAAGGATATGGCTATAGCACTTATAGATATAGATAATATGAAAAATATTAATGATATTTATGGGCAGAGTGTCGGAGATAAAGTTATAAAAAGACTTGGTGAAACTATGCGTTCATACAATAAGTCAGTTGTTGCTTTTAGACAAGGTGGTGACGAATTTATAATTATATATAACTATAAGCTTTTTGATTTACGTGATGAACTTACAAAGCTTGTAAATGTATACATTAGTATTGAGGAAATGGATATACGTCTTGAGGCTAGTGTTTCTATTATGAATTTAAGTAAATATGGTTATTTGTCTTATACACAGGTTATTGAGGTTTTAGACTATGCAATGAAATATATTAAGCGAAACCAAAAAGGCGAGATTTTAAACGTTGATGGTGATATAATAGATGAGGCTTTTAAACTTATAAAGGTAAGAAAAGCAATTTCACGTTCCGTTGAACAAGGGAGTATAGAAAACTTAATTGAACCTATTATAATTGACGATAAGCTTTGTGGTGGTACATTACAACCTATTTTTAACGTAGAAGGTAAGCAAGTTGACTTTGGTGATTTTAAAGTTACTATTGTAGACCCTAAACTCTTAACGGATATAGGTAACATTATGTTTTTAAACCTTTGTATTGCTATAAATCAGCTTAATTTAAAAGGCGTTGATACTAAAAAAATGATCCATATACATGATGTTCAAGAAAGAAAAATATCCTTATCAGATATTGAAATGTGGAATTCTATTATGGAAACGTATAAAATTAAAAGTGATAATATTTTATTTAAAGTTAATCCAGATATTTTTAAAGGGAAAGATGGTAGACAAGTTGCTTTAGCTTTTCATAATAGTAACTTAGAAATAGTATTTCAATATGCTAAAATACGAGGGGAAGTGCTTGTTGTTCTTAGTGGTATGGAGCGTTTTATCGTTGAAATTAATACGGAGATACTTAAAAATGTTATATCATTAATTGTAGGAAAAACAAAGGAAGAAATTGTTGAAATTTTCGATAATAATTTATTTATTGAAAGCCAACTTAATTTTATCAATGCTTCAAAATGCGAAGTTTTAATGATTCATGATGGCTCAGACGAGGATTTACTTCTAATTGAGTATTACATACAGCATATTGTAAATAAAAAAATATACTATTCTATTCGAGGAAATTTACAACATTTAGATGCTTATATTTCTAAAGTATAAATATGTACGTGTTTTATTTATACTATTTTTTGCAATTATTTATAGTGTAAAATTATAAAGAGGAAGGTCATTTGACTTTAACTTTAGCTAAATTTTATGAAAAAAATTTATATTTAAGTGGAGAAGTTATAAAATGACTTTTTCGCTTAAATATACAATTTTAAAACAAGATAAAAATAATGTAAAATTTTAAAAAAAGTATTGACATTTATTATACTTTATAGTAGAATAAATATGTTGTTAAAAGAAATTTGTTTGGGAGCATAGCTCAGCTGGGAGAGCACCTGCCTTACAAGCAGGGGGTCAGTGGTTCGAGCCCACTTGTTCCCATTATTATGGCGGTATAGCTCAGTTGGCTAGAGCATACGGTTCATACCCGTAGTGTCGGCAGTTCAAATCTGTCTACCGCTATATTGAGGACGTCTTAGGACGTCCTTTTCTCAATAATAATTTTTTTATTTAATATAATGGAGTTTATATGCGTATTGGTTTTGGATATGATGTACATAAGTTTGTTGAAGGTAGACCTTTGATTTTATGTGGTGTTACAATTCCTTTTGAGTTGGGTCTTTTAGGTCATTCTGATGCTGATGTGGCAACTCATGCTTTGATGGATAGTATACTTGGGGCACTTGCTTTAGGGGATATAGGTAGACATTTTCCTGATAATGATAATAAGTATAAAGGTGCTAATAGTCTTGAACTTTTAAAAGATGTAATTAATATGGCTAAAAGTAAAAAATATGAAATTAATAATATTGATATTACTATAGTTATGCAAAAACCTAAAGTACTACCTTATGTTAGTTTAATGAGAGAAAATATAGCAAATATATGTAATACTTCACTTGATAACGTGAATATAAAGGCGACTACAGAAGAAAACTTAGGCTTTACTGGTGAAATGCTAGGTGCTAAGGCGTATTCTGTTGTTACTTTAAAATATGTAGATTAATCTGGGATCAGTGAGTGTGTTACTAAAATATAATAACATTTTAGTAAATATAGAAAGGGCACTGCCCATACTTGAAGGAAAGGTCATTTGACTATAATATATAAATCTGTGATAGAAAGAGTAGCATTATTTTTTTCTTTAGAGAAAACTTGGTTGGTGAAAAAGTTTGAAAAAGATTTTGTGAAGTGCATTCTTGAGTGTTTCTACGAAATAATAGTAGTATAAACCGGTAGCCACGTTATAGCTTATTGAGTTAGGATTTTTTTATAAAATCCATAGAGTGGAACCGTAGCTAAGCTACCTCTTAAATAAGAGGTAGCTTATTTTATCATAAAATAATATCGTAAAAGGAGATGTAATATGAAAGTATATAATACTATAACAAAACAAAAAGAAGAATTTATACCTGTTGAAGAAAAAAAGGTTAAAATGTACGTTTGCGGTCCTACAGTTTACGATTTTATCCATATCGGTAATGCAAGACCTATTGTTGTTTTTGATACTGTAAGAAGATTTTTCATACACAAAGGATATGATGTTAATTTTGTATCTAACTTTACGGATATTGATGATAAAATCATTAAAAAAGCTATTGAAGAAGGTGTTTCATCTTCTGTAATTTCTGAAAAGTACATTAAGGAAGTTTTAATCGATATGGAAAAACTTAATGTTTTACCTGCTGTTAAAAATCCTAAGGTTACGGAAGAACTTAAAGAAATAGTTGAGATGATAACTGAACTTATAGATAAAGGCTATGCATATGAAGTTAATGGCACTGTTTTTTTTGATGCTGTAAGCTATGAAAGCTATGGAAAATTATCAAAAAGAAACATTGATGACTTACTTAGTGGTGCTAGAATAGAAGTTAACGAGGAAAAGAAAAATAGCGTTGATTTTGTATTGTGGAAGCCTGCAAAGGAGGGTGAACCTTTTTGGGCATCTCCGTGGGGTGATGGTCGTCCCGGTTGGCACATAGAATGTTCTGTTATGGCAAAAAAATATTTAGGTAACACTATTGATATTCATGCAGGTGGAGAGGATTTAGTTTTTCCTCATCATGAAAATGAAATTGCACAAAGTGAATGTGCGAATGGTGTAACCTTTGCTAATTATTGGCTTCATAATGGTTTTATAAATATAGATAATCAAAAGATGTCAAAGTCTAAAGGTAATTTTTTTACAATAAGGGATATTACTGAAAGATTTCAGTATAATGAAGTTAGATTTTTCCTCTTGTCAGGACATTATCGTTCGCCGATTAACTTTTCAAGTGAACTTATGGAAGCATCTAAAAAAGGACTTGAAAGAATAATTAATGGCGCATCAAACTTGCAAATTGCTATAGAAAATAGTAATTCTAAGGAAGTTTCACCTGTCATAAAAGAAGAAATAGATAAACTTCTTACTAGCTTTGATGAAAAAATGGAAGATGATTTTAACACTGCTGATGCAATTTCTATTGTTTTTGATTTGATACGTTATTCTAATACCTTGATTGCACAAGGAATAAGTAAAGAAGAAGGCAAATTGCTGTATGATACTTTAAAGATATTCACTGATGTTTTAGGTGTTAAGACTGAAAATGAAGCTACTCTTAAGGTTGATGAAGAAGAAATACTTAAGCTTATTGATGATAGAACTAATGCTAAAAAAGACAAAAATTTTCAAAAGGCAGATGAAATACGTAATAAATTACTTGATATGGGTATTGTCATTGAAGACACTAGAAATGGTGTGAAATGGAGTATAAAGTAATGCAAGATAATTTACAAAGTGAATTGCTTTTAAGTACTAATACTGATAACGATAACACGAAAAGTAGTATAATTAATGGATATGGTAGTTTATCTTTAGCATACATTGGTGATGCAGTTTTTGAAATTTTTGCTCGTACTAAAGTTGTTCGTGAGAATAACTCAAATGTAAATAAAATGAATAGTTTGACAAAAGAATATGTTAAGGCTGTAAATCAAGCTAAAATGTTTCATATGGCTATGGAAATTGCTACTGAAGAAGAAGTTGCAGTATTAAAACGTGGTAGAAATGCAAAAGCAAACCATAATGCTAAAAATGCATCTGTGGGCGAATATAAACAGGCTACAGGTCTTGAAGCTTTGTTTGGATATTTATATTTAACTGGACAAATCCAAAGATTAGAAGTTTTTTTTGAATATGTATGTGGATACAAGGAAAAAGATAAAAAATAATATACTTTTTTACAAAGTAGTTTATGATAATAAAATTTTAATTTTTTATTATAAGATAAAGATTTAGATAATTTTTATTAATAATGAAAAGCGAATGAATAAAAGAAACTTAATATTATATTAGTTTGATTAAGAAAAGAGGATAAAATGGCTTATAAAGATAATTCTAAAGGAAGAAGTAGTAAAGGTAAAAGTTTTAAGGATTTTGACAAGTCAAGAAGTGAAAAAGGTAAAAGCTTTAAGGATTTTGATAAATCAAGAGGGAATAAAGGAAAAGGCTTTAAAAGTTTTGATAAATCAAATGAGGAAGGCAAAGAATTTAAAAGTGGTTTTAAAGGTCGTGAAAATAATTACGGAAAAGGTAAGCCTGAATTTAAAAAGAATGATGATTACAAAAATAAACATATAGATAGAGAAAATGCCTACGAAGAAGATGAGGAGTTAAAAGAATTACAACTTGAAGGTCGTAATGCTGTACTTGCTGCTTTAAATGG
The DNA here is from genome assembly GCA_047974615.1 of Lachnospirales bacterium. Classification (GTDB taxonomy): domain Bacteria; phylum Bacillota; class Clostridia; order Lachnospirales; family CAMZNU01; genus JBKEBX01. Next base: position 11,144 of record JBKECM010000122.1, on the reverse strand, counting down.
TGATAAAAAAATAGATAAGATATTTTTTAAAAAAGGTGAAATAGAAGGAACACTTAAAGTTATACGTGGTAAAGCTTTAGATAAAGGGATAATATGTATTGAAACTTCAAAACAAAATCTTGAAGATATGGCTAAAAGTCATAATCATCAAGGTGTTATCGCTATTTGTCCTGCGAAGGAATATGTTGAAGTTTCTGAAATCCTTGATTTTGCTAAAAGTAAAGGTGAAACTCCTCTTATTTTAATTTTAGATGGTATTACTGATACATATAACTTAGGTGCTATTTTAAGAACTGCTCAAGTGTGTGGTGTTCACGGTATTATTATTCCAAAACGTCGTTCAGCTACTTTAAACTATGGTGTTTCAAAGGCTTCTGCTGGTGCAGTTAACTTTGTAAATGTAGCTAGAGTAACAAATATTACAAGAGAAATCGAATATTTACAAGAGCAAGGTATTTGGGTTGTCGGTACAGATTTTGACGGTGAGAGCATGTATAAAGTTGATATGAAAATACCTACTGCTATTGTTATAGGTAGCGAAGGGGAAGGTATCTCTCCTTTAGTTAAAAAGAACTGCGATTTTGTTGCTAAAATTCCACAAAAGAACGATGAAATCGGTTCTTTAAATGCATCTGTTGCTACTGGTGTTATTCTTTACGAAGCTGTAAGACAAAGAGGTTAATTTTTTGGAGGTTAGTATGGTTGATTTTTTGGTATATGAAAATATGTCCGATGAAGAACTTTGTGACTTATCAAAAAATAATTCAGTTGCTACTGAAATTTTAATTAATCGGTACTATAATATTGTTGAAATAATTAGTCGTGGATTTTTTATTTCTGGTAGTGAGAGCGATGATGTTTTACAAGAGGGTTTAATAGGTTTATCAAGTGCTATAGAGAGCTTTAAAGAGGGTAGCACTATGTTTAAAACTTTTGCTAGTTTATGCATAGAAAGACAAATATTAACGGCTATTAAGTCAGCAAATCGAAATAAACATTTAGTTTTATCAAAAGCTTTGTCATATAATAATTTGATGTCAAATAGTGAAGATGAAGTGGAATATATAGAATATATTGATATTGGTAGTAATATAAACAATCCTGAGCAAGTGCTTGTTTCAAAAGAAACTGTTAAAAATATTAAAAGTGTTATTAATGAAATTTTGACATCTTTTGAAAAAGAAGTTCTTCAATTATATTTAAAAGGCGAAAGCTATGAAAATATAGGTAAATGTTTTTCTAAAGATTCAAAATCTATTGATAATGCTATACAAAGAATACGTAGAAAACTTAAGATTGAGCTTAATCGCTGGGAGGAGTAAAATGGGTCACTTACCTGAAAATATAAATTTAAGTTTAGAGTTTGATTTAAATTCACTTAAAGAAATTTATTTAGCTGGTGGTTGCTATTGGGGTACACAAGCTTATATGGATAGAATAAAAGGTGTTTATGAAAGTTCTGTTGGATTTGCTAATGGTCACTCTGAAAATCCTACATATGAAGATGTATGTACTGGTGAAACTGGATATGCTGAAACAGTTAAAATAGTTTACGACGTTACTAAAACAAATTTAATTTCTTTATTAAACGAATATTTTAGCACTATTAACCCTACTAGTATTAATAAACAAGGCGGGGATTTTGGTCATCAATATAGAACTGGTATTTATTTTGTTGATGAAGGAGATACAGAAATTATAAATAGTTTTTTAAAAGAGAAAGAGCCATTATATTCTTTACCTTTAGCTATTGAAGTACAGCCCCTTAAAAACTACTATGAGGCACATGAGGCACATCAAAAGTATTTGGAAAAAAATCCTAATGGATACTGTCATATTAATTTAGAAGTTTTAAGAAATAAAAAACAATAAATAATTTAGAAAATGTAAGATATTATTAAAAATTTCTTACATTTTTTTGTATTTTTTTTTGAGTAATTTTAAATATAATTGTAAAAAAATATTGTAAATTTTGGTGTATTATGGTAAAATCTTAATGTTGTCGAAAAAATAGAAATTTGGAGAAATGATGAAGATTTTAAATATTAAAAATATAATAATAATATTACTTGTAATAACATTTATGCCTTTAAAAATATATGCAGGTGAAAATGAACAACTTCGTGTTAAGATATTTAATAATGATATGACAAGTTATACACAACAAATAAAAGAAAAAACATATATAATGTTTGATGTAATAGAAAACTATTATGAGGACTATGAAGTAACTCAAAATGGTGACGGTTTTTATGGCATATTTGATGGGAAAACCTTTAGTTGTAACATTAATGAATATTATTTTTACATTAATTCTGGGTATTATTACACTGAAAAACCAAAGGTTTTAGATGGTGAATTATATGTTCCTTTAGAATTTTTTGCTTACCTTTTAGAGGCAGATTATAAAAAAACAAACTGTTATGAACTTATCGACACATATTTAGAAGGAAAAGATTATTCTTTTACAGAAAATAATTTAATTGCTCATGCTTTAGGTGGGTATGAAGGTGTTGCGGTTACAAACTCCTTAGAAAGTTTTTTAAGTAACTATGAAAAAGGTTTTAGAGTCTTTGAAGTTGATTTGCAATACACATATGATGCTGTTCTTGTTGCGGCACACGATTTTAAAAATCCATTTTTATATGCTATTGACCCTGAACTTAAAAATGATGTTACATATGAAGAATTTAAAAAAAATAAAATCTATGGAAATCTTACATCATTATCCTTTGAAGATGTCGTAAATCTTATGGTTGAGTATGACGATATATATATTATTACAGATACTAAGTATACGGGAACATCTAATGTAACAAAGCAGTTTACAAAAATAATCGAAACTGTTAACAGAATTGAACCAAGTGTTATAGATAGAATTGTACCACAAATATATACATATGAAATGTATGATACAGTTAAAAGTATAAATGATTTTAATGCATACATATTTACTTTATATCAACTTGAAGATTTAGATATTGATTATCTTACAAATTTTGTATATGAAAATGGTATTAATGTTGTTACGATGGATAGCTACCGAGCAAGTAATGAACTTTTATATAGTCTCAATAGTTATGGTATTGAAACTTATGTTCATACGATTAATGATTTAAATACAATGGATAGTTTTCTAAAAAAAGGTGTAACTGGTTTTTATACTGACTTTATATCAAATGAAGATTTACAAGAGATTTTAAATTAATTAATAACTTGGTTTATACTCTAAAAATAATTTTCCCTGAATGATTTACATAGTAAATCATTTTTTTTTGTAAAAAAAGAAACCAAAGTATAATATTTGGTTTCTTTTATAGCTATAAAATTTAATTGATATTAGTTAGTAGGTGATACAAGTGGCTCAACATCATATTTAGCTGTTCTATCATCACTAATTACACCTGACCAGTTTAAGCCATATGCAAAGTCATATGTATTTCCGTCTGCGTCAACATAACATTCCATATCACGAGGAACATCTTCTAATTGAGCTTCAACTGTTTCCATATTTGCTGGCATTTGGAAAGGTAATAAACCACTTGGCTCAAATTTACCAGATACGATATCTAGGTAAACTTTAGGATTTACATTAAAACCAACGATAATTGCATCTACTTCACTTTCAAATTCAGAAACTATTGTAGGATTAACTGAGTCAATAACAACAATGTTTTTTGTAGTTTCTGGTGTATTGTTACTTGCATATAAAATTGCATCTAAGTCAGTAGCATTACTAATTTTTGCTGCATTACCAAAGTAAGATCTGTTTTCTTTTGTCGTAACTTCTTGTGTACCATATGTACCAGCTATTCTTTCGATTACTAAATCACCAGATAATGATTCTTTACGTACGCTGTCAGAGTCAGCAGTATATTCACCATATTGTAAAGAAATAGGTATATATTTTTCTCCATCATAACCTTTACTTGTAATACCTGTAGACACGTTAAGTGGGCTATCAACTATAGTTAAAGTGTAATCACATTCTGCTAGTTCAGCACTTGAAGGTCTTATAATATCAGCGTAAGCTACTGTTGGATTACCGTCAGCATCAGCTGGACCTGTTAAAGTTTCACTTAAAGTATCAGTTATAACATTGAAATATTCACTTGCTACTTCTAAGTCAACTGGTAGTGTAGCACTTGACGGAGTTCCAGCTATAAGTGCACCTACACCTGCAGTACCTTCTCTAAATACCATAGGTATATAAATAGTTTGTTTTTCTTCTGTTGCATTTTCAGCTGAAATAGCATTATTAGCATTTTTAACTAAAACTGCACTTTTAAGTAAAGCTTCATAACCTAAAGCTGCTTTTTCTTCACTTTCAATAACTTCAACAGATTTTTCTACATCAACATAAGGATTTTCAAATGTACCTACAGTAAATGTATTAAGTAAAATTCTTCTTCCAGAGTCTTGTACTTTTTCAAGCATAACTGCTTCACCATATTGCTCGATACCTAATTGGTATGCTTCGTGTAATATGTTAACGTCCATTTCACCACCGATTTGGTCAATACCAGCCATAAATGAGTCTAATGTAAGTTTTGCTGCTGTAGGGTATTCACCTTCATATCCCCAACCAGTAGCCATACCGATACCAGTAAGAACATTACCTTCTTCATCAACTTGAGCAGTTGTGCCCCAGTCAGTACAAATTACTCCTTCAAAGCCATATGTATTACGTAATAAATCAATTTTATATTTACTAAATGCACTACCAACTAATTCACCATATGCGTTGTCGTCATCATATGCAACAGAATAAGATGTCATAACTGCGTATGCTGTTTCAGTAGAGCTAGTAAGATTTAAGCCACCGTCAACAAAAGGTATTAAGTGAGTTTCAAACTGTCCTCCCGGATATACTGCATATTTACCGAAGAAATCGTGAGATTCACGACCACTTTCACCAGAACCATCACCCGGCCAGTGCTTAATCATTGCGATAACACTATCGTCACCCCAACCTAAGTCATTACCGTTTTCGTCATACGTAGACTGATGTCCACTTGTCATAGCTTCAGTTAAATCTCTTGATAATGCAGGATCTTCTCCAAAAGTACCATCAATACGAGACCATCTTGGTTCAGAGGATGTATCAATTTGTGGGCCTAATAAAGTATTGATACCTATTGCACGATATTCTTTTGCAAATTCTTTTGATGTTTCAAAAACTAATTCTGGGTCAAATGTAGCCGCAAGACCTAAGTTGCTTGGCCATACTGAACCTATTCTAGGGTTAGTAGAAATGTTCATTGGCATACCAAAGTCATTGCTTTCTGCTTGTGCTTGAATTGCGTTATTCCATTTTGCTTGAGTTTCTGTAGGGAAAGCTGTTGCAAAACTTAATACTGTACGAACACCACTGTCAACAGCTGCAGTCATATCACTACCATCTTCAGCTATAGAAAACTGAGAATAATGAATCATTAATGCTGTAAGGTCTTCTGCTGACAATAAGCTTACTAAGTTGCTAGCTCTAAAGTCGGCAGTTTGACGCCAGTCTTCATAGCCATCAAGTTGTCCGTTTCTGTTTAAATCCTTGAATGCGTAGCCAGCAACTTGGATTAATGAAACTCCAGAATCACTAGAATAGCCTAAATTTTTACCATCTGTATTTGTTACAAGATTCCAGCCGTCTGCTGTTGTTTCTTCAGACCATTTTACATCGCCTGAACCAAGTTCATCAACTGCAACAGGATATTCAGTAGGTAATTCACCTTCTGTTTCTGTTACAACTTCTTCTTCTGGTTCTTCTACAACAGGTACATCTTCTGTAACTTCTGGTTCTTTAGGTGAACAGCTTCCTAATACCCCAACAAGCAATGAAAAAACTGCAAGACTTGATAATAATCTTGTAGATAATTTTAAGTTTTTTTTCATAAAATAAATTTCCTCCAAAATAAATATAAACAAATTGTTTAGTATATTTTAACATAAATATGTATTGTTTTCAAGTTTTTTTAGAATTGGTAATATATAAGCACAATTGGTAAAAAATACGGCTTTTTATTGTCATAATGCACTAAAACATAAGGGCTATATATACAATTTGTATACAGGCAATTATCGAATTTCTTGTTTATTATATAGTAATTATTACTACTAAAAAGGCTTTGTACAATAAAAACTATACAATTTAACTATTTTTGCAACTTTATATATATAGTAGATTTTATAAATTTATATATGGTGTGATTTGGTATACATAATGATTTAGCCAGTTATAAAAAAGTAAGTTTGCTGTTGTTGACCAACTCATATTTACTTTTGTACAAGCCTCATCTATAAAATAATTTTTAGGTTTTTCTGTAGTTAAACCTTTTTTTATATCTCTATCGTATTCTTGTTTAAGTGTATTTCTATCATATTCACTATGTCCTGTAAAGAAAAATCTATTAAAATTTAAGTCTTTTATTATTGATGAACCACATTCTTGAGATTTTCCTAATATTTGTAAGTTTTTACATAACATAATATCATCTTCTTTTAGATATGTATATCTTGACATTGGTACTTTTAAAATATCGTCCATACCTTTAAGTAGAGGGTCATAATTAGAAATATTTAATATATCATATACTCCGAATAATTTTTTTTGTGAGAGTTCTTTTTTAATATTGTAAAAATAGTCAAGTGCAAAAAATGCTCCCCAACAAATGAAAAGGGTTGAAGTCACATTACTTTTGGTAAATTCTAATATCTCTTTAAGTTCATCTATGTATTTTATATCTTTGTAATCGTGGTATTCAAGTGGTGCACCTGTAACAATCATACCATCAAATTTTTTATTTTTTATTTCAGAAAACCCTTTATAAAACTGTTCAAGATGATTTTTTGATGTATTTTGACTTTCATAAGTTTCCATTGTAATAAAGGTAAGATTTACTTGTAAAGGTGAATTTCCAAGAAGTCTAAGTAACTGGGTTTCTGTTTCAATTTTCGTTGGCATAAGGTTTACAATAGCTATTTCTATTGGTCTGATATCTTGAGATAAAGCTCTATTTTCTTCCATTAAAAATATATTTTCTTCTTGTAATATTTTATATGCAGGAAGCTCGTTCGGTATAAGAATTGGCATATTAAGTCCCCTTTGTTTAAATTATGTTTTCATAAGTATATCACATAAGATTATAAAATAAAATAAAAAAAATTATAGTAACAGTCGTTTTTTCTACAGAAATAGTGTATAATTATTGTAATATATAATTTAAAAAGTTTAGGTGTTTAAAGGAGGATATATGAAACTTAAAATTACTGAAACTGTTTTACGTGATGGGCATCAATCGCTTATTGCAACTAGAATGACTACAGATGAAATTTTACCAATTTTAGAAAAAATGGACAATGTAGGCTATAATGCACTAGAAGTATGGGGTGGGGCGACTTTTGATGCTTGTATCAGATTTTTAAACGAAGATCCATGGGAACGTTTAAGGAAAATAAGAAAAGGCGTAAAAAAAACAAAACTACAAATGCTTTTACGTGGCCAAAATCTTTTAGGCTATAGACATTATGCCGATGATATTGTAGATGAGTTTATTAAAAAGTCCATTGAAAATGGCATTGATATTATTCGTGTTTTTGATGCTTTAAATGATTTTAGAAATATAGAAAAATCTATAGAGGCGATTTTAAAATACAATGGTCATGCACAAGGTTGTATTGCCTATGCTACTAGTGATGTGCATACAATAGAATATTATTTAGAAAAAGTTAAAGAGCTTGAAAAACTTAAGGTACATTCCATTTGTATTAAAGATATGGCTGGTATTCTTTTGCCAGATGTAGCTTTTACGTTAATAACCGAAATTAAAAAAATAACTAATTTAGAAATAGAGTTGCACGCTCACGCTACTAGTGGTATTGCTGAAATGCTTTATCAAAAGGCTTGTGAGGCTGGTGTTGATATTTTAGATACTGCAATTTCACCTTTTGCTGGGGGAACTTCACAACCAGCAACAGAACCTTTAGTCCATTCTTTAATAGGGACAATGCGAGATACTGAGCTTGATATAAATCTATTATCTGAAATTGCAGATTACTTTAAGCCAATAAAAGAAAAATATCGCAATAGTGGTATACTTAACTCTAAAATATATGATATTGAGCCGAAAACTTTAGTATATCAAGTTCCCGGTGGTATGTTATCTAATCTTTTATCGCAACTTACATCACAAGGAAATGAAGATAAATATGATGAGGTTTTAAAAGAAATACCAACAGTGCGTAAAGACTTAGGATATCCTCCTCTTGTTACTCCTTTATCTCAAATGGTAGGTACACAAGCCGTATTTAATGTGCTTACTAAGGAAAGATATAAAGTTATACCTAAAGAAATTAAAGATTATTTCAAAGGATTATATGGAAAACCTCCTTCAAAAGTCAATGAAGATATATGTAAACTTGCTATAGGTGATAGCGAAATTATAACTTGTAGGCCTGCTGACCTACTAGAAGATGAGTTCGAAAATCTTGAAAAAGAACTTGGGGAGCTTGGAAAAAGTAGAGAAGATGTTTTAATGTACGCTTTATTTCCTGATAATGCTAAAAAGTTTTTAGAAGATAGGGAAAATGCTAAAAAAACTAAAGTTATTAATATCGAAATAATTTAGATTTTGCAATAAAAGACGAAAAATAATTGTGGATATAGCACAAAGTAAGTTAAATTTAAGTCTTTAGTTTTAGGAGGGGTTATATGTTTGGTGAGCAAATTACTATTGGTGAATCGTTGATTATTACTTTAATAGCGATTACAACTGTTTTTATTATTTTAATTTTAATAGCTTTAGCTACTTTATCATTTAAGTATTTATTTAGAGAAAAAGAAAATGTAATGTCAGTAAACTCTGACATTACATTTGCAAAAAATAATTCTGAAATAAAACCTTTTAATATAAAAGATATAGTTGATGAAGAAGAAATTGCTGCTATTATCGTTGCTACTATAGAGTGTAATCTTAAAGATGAAGATAAAGTATATAAAATTATTAATTTAAAAGAGCTTTAGTTGGGAGGAATATTATGAAAAAGATATATAAGATTAAAGTAAATGATAGAATTTTTGAAGTTGAGCTTGAAGAAGTAAAAGAAGTCGAGGGTAATATTGAAAATGCAAATATCCTAAAAGAAAATGATAGAAATAATGAAAGTAAAAGCAATGGATATGTAGTTAATGCACCTATGCCCGGAAATATATTTGAAATAAAAGTTGAAAGTGGGCAAAAAGTTAATAAAGGTGATATTTTAATTGTACTTGAGTCGATGAAGATGGAATCAGAAATTTTAGCTGAAAAATCAGGTATTATAGGTAACGTTTTTATAGAGAAAGGTATGCAAGTTGTTTTAGGTGACAAATTACTTATTATTGAATAGAGGTGTAGCTTATGAAAGATTTTTTAATAAATTTTTTAGAAAGTACAGGATTTTATGCAATTACATGGCAACAAGCTATTGTTTTAATTATTGCTTGTGTTTTCATTTATCTTGCTATTGTTAAAAAATATGAGCCATACCTATTACTTCCCATCGCTTTTGGTATGTTGCTTGGTAATTTGCCTGCTACTGGATTAACTCAAGAAGGTGGATTACTATACTATTTATACCAAGGTACAAAACTTGGAATATACCCTCCATTAATTTTCCTTTGTATAGGTATGAGCACAGATTTTGGACCTTTAATAGCTAATCCTATAAGTATTTTACTTGGTGGTGCTGCTCAGTTTGGTATATTTTTTGCATTTATAGGTGCAATAATTTTAGGTATGCCCGGTGCTGAAGCGGCTGCTATATCTATTATAGGTGGGGCAGATGGCCCAACGGCTATTTATTCTGCATCTATTTTAGCAAAAGATTTACTTGGACCTATTGCTCTTGCTGCATACTCATATATGGCACTTGTTCCTATAATTCAACCACCTATAATACGTATACTCACAACTAAAGAAGAACGTGCTATAAAAATGGAACAGGCAAGAGATGTATCTCAAAAGGAAAAAATTATATTTCCTTTAGTAGTAACTTTTATAGTTATACTTTTACTTCCAACATCAGCTCCTTTGATTGGTATGTTAATGTTTGGAAATTTAATAAAAGAATCCGGCGTTGTACCTAAGCTTGTTGATGCTTGTACAAACTCTTTAATGTATGTCATTACAATCTTGTTAGGTCTTACTGTTGGTTCATCTGTTTCGGCTGATACTTTTTTAGCAACTAAAACTCTATTAATTATTGCTTTAGGTCTTCTTGCTTTTAGTGTTGGTACTGCTTCTGGTGTTATACTTGGCAAAATTTTATGTAAAATAACAAGGGGGAAAATTAATCCGATTATTGGTGCAGCTGGTGTATCTGCTGTTCCTATGGCTGCAAGGGTTGTACAAAAAGTAGGTCAAGAAGAAAACCCAAGTAACTACTTGTTAATGCATGCAATGGGGCCTAATGTTGCTGGTGTTATAGGTTCGGCTATCGCTGCAGGGGTTTTACTAAATATTTTTTCTTAAAAAATAAGAATTATAGGAGAATAGTATGAATAATAAAGTATACAATTATGAAAGTGAAATATATGCTGCTGAAGGTAAAGGTGGGGCATATGTTAAGTTTCCTTTTGATGTTAGAGAAGAATTTGGCAAAGGACGTGTAAAGGTTAATGCGACTTTTGACGGTGTTGAGTATGAAGGTAGTGTAGTTAATATGGGCGTAAAAAATGAAGATGATAGTATATGTTACATTATTGGTATAAGAAAAGATATACGAAAACAAATAAATAAAAACTTGGGAGATACTGTTAAGGTTACTATAAAAGAAAGAGAATAGAAAAATAAAAGTTATACAAATATAGCATTTTGTAGAAATAAATGACATGAAACTGTAAAAGTCGCACAAATTGTGAGTTTTACAGTTTTTTTATATAAATTGACAACGTTGCAAATTAACAAAAAACCTTAGAGAAATGGCTTCATTGCAAAATATAGAAAAATCCATTTTCATATCGGAATTTTCACTACGTGAAAACGACTTCGTCGCCCTTGTTCGTCGGGTTCTTTACAAAACAATGGCTTTGCGCCTTTTGACAAAAATTGTGGAAATGGCGTCTTTTTGCCATTTCAGGCGTTTGTCAAAAGTATGAAAATTTGTTTTTT
>JBKECM010000091.1:0-4153 GCA_047974615.1 Lachnospirales bacterium | reverse complement strand
CTTAAAAAATTTTCATTTTCTAATTGAAAATTCTCCTCTTTACTGCACAAAAATTACGCTCGACTTAATGATTTGCTTTGCAAATCATCTTGCATATAGCATCTCACTATTTTTGTGCCATTGTAATTAGTAATATTTTTTTATTATTTGATTTTTTCAGCACCCTCTCTCCTAGCAGAAACACGCTGTTATGCGTTGTCGAAGCTTTCTTGAACTATTTAAAATTTAAAAGAAAATTAAATCAAGCGAGTTTTTAGAGGACATCTTATGTAATAAATTATAATTTTTTGGAAATTTAGGAGGAATTTATGAACGAGTTATTTCTTTCTGCTATTGGTATAGCTATTTTTGTAGCTATAGTAATAGGGCTAAAAACTTTAAGGGGAAAATATGGAAAGTCTTTTAGTTTTACAGTTTTAACAGCTTTAGTTATAGGTTTATTATTCGGTTTTGCATTAAACTTTGTTTTTGGAACTGAACATGCTGTTACATCAAATGTTGTAGTATTTACTTCACTTTTTTCTGACACATACGTTAGAGCCTTAAAGATGATGGTAATACCTTTAGTTTTTGTATCAATGTTAACTTCAATCATTAATACAAAATCAGGTACGAGTATTACAAAAATCGCAACTAAAACTATAGCAGTTTTAGTTGGTACAGTTGCAATTTCTGCTATAATAGGTATCGCATCAATTTTCATTTTTAACATAGATTCAAATGTTATAGCTGAAAGTTTACAAAGTACGGAAACAGTAACAAGCAGAGCTGACTACATAATGGAAAAACAAACAACCTTAGACTCTAAAAATTATGCAGAGTATATTACAAGCTTTATACCTACAAATATTTTTACTATGCTAACAGGTGCAGAAAGCACATCTACTTTATCAACAGTTTTATTTGCTATGTTTACTGGGTTTGTTGTTTTGGGATTAAAAAAGAAAAAACCAGAAGAAATCAAGCCTTTTATAGATGTTGTAAACTCTGCAAAAGAAGTAGTTGTTGCATCAATCAGATATATATTAATGTTAACTCCATATGCAGTATTAGGTTTAATAACAAAATTTGCTGCTACATCTTCCGTTGCTTCCTTAGCTGAACTATCTAAGTTTTTGGTTGCTAGTTACTTTGCTATGATAGTTATGTATATAGTACACTTAGGCATTGTTGCTATTGTAGGCTTAAATCCTAAAAAATTCGCAAAAAAAACTTGGTCTGTTTTACTTTTTGGATTTAGTTCAAGATCTTCTATGTCTGCTATACCTTTTAATATTGAAGCACAAAGAGATGAAATGGGTGTAGATGAAGAAACGGCTTCTATGTCTGCAACTTTTGGTACATCAATAGGTCAAAATGGCTGTGCTGGTATTTATCCTGCTATGCTTGCTATTATGGCAGCTCAAATAGGTGGAATACAAATAGATGCGTTATTTATAATTCAACTTGTTATCATAACTGCTATTTCTTCTTTTGGTGTTGCCGGTGTAGGTGGTGGGGCTACTTTTGCAGCCATAACAGTGCTTTCAATTATGGGTCTTGACATTAGAATATGTGCTTTATTAATATCTATTGAAGGTTTAATAGATATGGGTAGAACGGCACTAAATATATCTGACTCTATGTTAGCAGGTGTTGTAACCGCTAAACTTAACAAAACTTTAGATTTAGAAAAATATAATAGTTAGTTTTTTTAAAAGCTTAAAATAAATTCTATAATTTGTGAATTTGTTTTAAGCTTTTTTTAGTAATCAAACATAAAATATTATAAATGGTGTATTTTGCTAGAGGGTGCTGATAAAGGATAGAAAAAAATATTACTGCACAAAAATTACGCTCGACTTGATGATTTGCTTTGCAAATCATCTGGCATGTAGCATAAAATTAGCACTCGTTCCTCGTTGATTTTATGCTATCTCACTATTTTTGCGCCATTGTCATTAGTAATATTTTTTTCTTATTTGACTTTTTCAGCACCCTCATTTTGCTAGTGATGCCATATTACTTTTTGTTTTGGTAATTAAAATATATTATTATAATATTGAATTTTACAAGATTATACTTGAATATGTGTGTTTTATTAGGTATAATTAAATTGCAACAAAGTTAAAATTTAGGAAGCGAGGTAAAGTTATGAGTTATATTAAAAAGTATAAAGAATGGTTAAATTCACCTTTTATTGATGAAGATACAAAAACAGAAATACGTTGTATAGAAGATGAAAAGGAACTCGAAGATCGATTTTATAAAAGCCTTGAATTTGGTACAGGTGGTTTACGTGGTATCGTTGGTGCCGGTGACAATAGAATGAACAAATATACAGTGAGTAAAGCTACACAAGGACTTGCTAATTATATAAAGAAGAATACTATTGAAGGTAAAAAAGGCGTTGCTATAGCTTATGACAGCAGACATTTTTCTCCGGAGTTTTCAAGATATGCAAGCGAAGTCTTAGCTGGTAATGATATTCCAGTGTTTTTATTTGATTCTTTAAGACCTACACCTGTATTAAGTTTTGCAGTGCGTCACTTAAACTGTGTAGCAGGTATCGTTATTACTGCGTCACATAATCCTCCTGAGTACAATGGGTATAAAGTCTATTGGAGCGATGGGGCACAAGTGCCTTTTCCTCGTGATTTAGCTATTATAGATGAAGTTAATGCTATAGAAAACTTTAGTGATGTTGTTTCTATGGAGTATAAAGAGGCTTTACATAGTGGAGCTGTTACTATAGTAAGTAAGGACATAGATACAGAATATCTTAATAATGTTTTAGCACAAGTTGTAAATAAAGATATTATACAAGAGCAAAAAGATATATCTATAGTATATACACCTATACATGGTTCTGGATATGTTCCTGTAAAAACTGCTCTTTCTTTAGCAGGTTTTGAAAATGTGCATATCGTAAGCGAACAGGCTGAACCAGACGGAAATTTTACTACAGTAGGATATCCTAATCCAGAAGATCCAAAGGTATTTAATCTTGCTATTGAACTTGGGAAAAAAGTTGGTGCAGAAATAATTTTAGGTACTGATCCTGATGCAGACAGAGTAGGTGCAGTCGTAAAAGATGATAAAGGTGAGTATGTAGTTTTAAATGGTAATACCACAGGTGTCTTAATAGCTGAATACTTATGTAGTCAACTTTCAAAAAAAGATAAGTTGCCAAAAAATGGTGCTTTGGTTTCTACTATAGTATCTACAAACCTTACTTCAAAAATAGCTAAAGAATATGGCTTAGCATACTTTGAAACTTTAACAGGCTTTAAGTATATAGGCGAAAAGATTTTAGAGTTTGAAGAAACAAAATCACATTCTTATGTTTTTGGTTTTGAAGAAAGCTATGGTTCTTTAATAGGTACTTATGCAAGGGACAAAGATGCTGTAGTTGCAACTTTAATTTTATCAGAAATCGCAGCTTACTATAAAAGTCAAGGTAAGACAGTATATCAAGCAATACAAGAGATATATATGAAATATGGATATGTAAAAGAAGATATAGTAGCTATAACTTTAAAAGGTCTTGACGGAATAGAAGTTATGAATAGAACTTTAGAAAATCTACGTAAAGAACCACCTAAGGCAATAAATAATATTAATGTAAAATATATAAAAGATTATGAAAGTCAAAGTGTTTTAAATACTGAAACTAAAGAAATAACTAGTCTGTCTACAGTTAAGTCAAATGTTCTTTACTATGAGCTAGAGGACGGTTCATGGTGCTGTGTTAGACCAAGTGGAACAGAGCCAAAAATAAAACTATATTTTGGTACAGAAGACGTTTCAAGTGGAAAAGTAGATGAAAAACTAAAAAAAATTATAAATTCAATGGTTGATATTTTTGAAAAGGCTAAAGCTTAAAAAAAAGGCTATAAATTTAGCTAAAAAAGAGGGTGCTGAAAAAGTCAAAAAAGAAAAAAATATTACTAATGACAATGGCACAAAAATAGTGAGATGCTATATGCAAGATGATTTGCAAAGCAAATCATTAAGTCGAGCGTAATTTTTGTGCAGTAATATTTTTTTCTTTCCTTTATCAGCACCCTCACTATTAATACTATATTCAAAAATATGGAAAGGGGTAAGTATATGGAAAAAAATATAAAGAAATTTGAAAGGTTTAGCAAAGAAACAATAATTTATAGCATAA